>DAOQGS010000064.1:0-10905 GCA_035338675.1 Cellvibrionaceae bacterium | reverse complement strand
CCTTGCCCCACCGGTGTGTATAAAACCTATTCCAACCAGTGCGCCTCTGATGCCGCCAAAGCCAAATTTATCAGCAATGGCGAGTGCGGGGAGTTAGAGGGCAAACCCTATATTGAAGAGCCCACCGCTTGCACCCTGCAGTACGACCCGGTGTGCGCCGCGACCACCGATAACGCACCCTGCAAAACCATTCCCTGCCCGGCCGTCGTCCATAAAACCTTTGGCAATGCCTGTGAGGCTCGCGTCGCCAAAGCGTCCGTTATTCAGACTGGCGAATGCGGCAAATTAGAGGGCACACCGGTCACCAAATTGAGTGGCGCCTGTACTGCGGATGCACCGGGCGCATGCGCGAAAACCACTAGTACTATCGTCTGTGTGACCACGCCGTGCCCGACCCATGTGTACACAACCTTCAGCAACCGCTGCGAGGCTGAGCGTGTGTTGGCCACCGTTATAGGCGATGGCCCCTGCGGCAGCCTGCAAGGCGTGACTGCAGGCGGCGAGCCGCCAGTGAAATTGGTGGATAGCCTGCCCAGCCCTTCTTCTGCCAAGGCAGCTAACGTGCACTTTAAAGGCGATGTCTTAACGCTTACCCTCGGCTACAGCGGCTGCGGCCCCCAGCATTTTGATTTGTATATCGGCAAAGCCTTTTTAAAGAGCAAACCGGTGCAGGTGAATTTTGTGTTTAAAGCCCAGCGGGAGGAGACCTGCGATGCGTACTTCACCACTGAATTTAGCTACGATTTATTGCCTTTAAAACAACTCTACGGCGCTGAGCATGGGGAAATTGTGCTGCCGGGTATAGGTTCCTACGTTTTTTAATTCTGCCAATGTGGTTGCACCTTGCCGGGCCTAGCCCGGCTTTTTTTTGCCCGCCTGTAACAGTCTTGTAGGCCTGTGCACGGGGCGGGTTTTAGGTTGGCGGCGCAGCGGGTACACTGCGCAGCTAAATAAAAATACTTTATAGATCCTATGCTTGATGCTTCTTCATCCCTTGTCTATCGCGTCGCTGTGCTCGGCGGCGGCAGTTTTGGCACCGCCCTGGCCAATATAATCGCCCGCAACGGGCACACCACCCACCTGTGGATGCGCACCCAAGAGCAGGTGCTGCGCTGTCAGCAGGAGGGCGAAAACAGCAAATACCTGCCCGGTTACGCCCTGGAGCCGAGCCTTATGTTAACCAGCGATCTTGCCGCCAGCCTTAAGGGCGCCGACATAGTCGTGATCGCCATTCCCAGCCAGTCCTTTCGCTCCGTGGCCGCGGCCCTAGCGCCTTTATTGCCGGAACATGCCTTAGTGGTGAGTACCACTAAGGGCCTAGAGGGGGATGGTTTTACGCTGATGAGCGAAGTGTTGCGGCAGGAGTTGCCCGGCGCCCGCATCGGTGTGTTGAGCGGGCCTAACTTCGCCAAAGAAATTATTCAAAACCAATACACCGCAAGCGTGGTAGCCAGCCCCTATCCCGAAGTCTGCGAGCGGCTGCCGAAGGTGTTGTCCTCGCCCTCCTTCCGGGTGTACAGCAACCCGGATATGTTCGGCGTGGAGCTGGGCGGCGCCTTAAAAAATATCTATGCCGTTATCACCGGCATGGCCGCCGCCCAGGGCTGTGGGCAGAATACCCTGGCGTTAATCCTCACCCGCAGCCTGGCGGAAATGAGCCGCTTCGCCAACAAGCTCGGCGCCAATCCGAAAACCTTTTTGGGGCTTGCGGGCATGGGGGATTTAATTCTCACCTGCACTTCCGACCTCAGCCGCAATTACCGGGTGGGCTATGCCATAGGCCAGGGCGCAAGTTTGGAGCAAGCCCTGGGTAAAATCGGTGGCCAGGTGGCCGAAGGCATTAACACGCTAAAGATTGTCCATGAAAAAGCCCGCGCCCTGGACGTATACATGCCCTTAGTGCGCGGCCTACACGCCGTGATCTTCGAGGGCCAGGAACTCTCCCTGATAGTGCGCGGGTTGATGACGGCCGCCGCCGCCAGCGATGTGGAAACCTGATGGGGGCGCCGATTTGCCCGCAGCCTGCGCCAATGGCTAGACGTACCGAAAAATAACTGCCTTAATAATGAACCGCACCCCATCCTTAAGAGGACTTCGCCGTGGATAACCAACAAATTAAAAACAATCTTTTATCGCCCACCCACTGGATGCGCCTGATTTATATGTTGCTGTTCGCGGTGTGTTTACAGGTGGCCTCGTTTGTCATGTGGGTGGTGGTGATTGTGCAATTTGTGTTTGCCCTCATCACCGGCGAAGACAATTCCAACCTGCGCCACTTCGGCCGCTGCTTATCCCGTTATATTCACCAGTCCCTGCTGTTTTTAACCTATAACAGCGAAGCCAAACCCTTTCCCTTTTCCGACTGGCCCACCTGCCAGGACGACGCCCCCGAACCCAAATTGCCCCCCAGCGATACCCTCTAACCGTGGAGCTGTTTATTCTGCGCCACGCTGAAGCGGGGCTGGATGCTGCTACGGATTTTGACCGTACCCTGACTGAGTTGGGCAAACACCAGCTCAGTCAGGTGGTGGGGCGCCATCAAGAGGCTTTGGCCAGCATCAGCCAGGTGTGGGTGAGCCCCTATGTGCGCACCCAGCAGACTCTGGCCCAGATCCGCCACTGGTTACCCGCCCATGTGCCCATTGAAACCACCGAGGCCCTCACCCCGGAAAGCCCGGTGCGCGGCCTGCTGCCTTTATTGGAGCGCTCGAGCGGCCAGCGGGTGTTACTGGTCAGCCATCAACCCCTGGTGGGGGAGGCGGTGGCTAAACTCTGCGGACTGGAGCCCGGCGCGTACCGCTTGGGTACCAGCGCACTCACCCATATAGAGCTGCCCCTAGTGGGGTTTGGCCAGGGCCGTGTGCGCTTTTGTGATCAGCCATAATCTGGTTGCCCCCTGAAGGCCTGCAGCTTGAAGCTGCGGCCGTAATTTTTCCCCTCGATGGGGCTTAGGCCCCAGACCAACGACAAGAGCCCCATGGAATCCAGCGAAGCAGAATTTATCATCGGCGACATGCATTTCGCCGCTAAACACTGGGGCAACCCGGCGGGCAAAAAAATTCTCGCCCTGCACGGCTGGCTGGATAACGCCGCCAGTTTTGACTTTTTAGCGCCACTGCTGCCGGACTACCACTGGGTGTGTTTGGACTTGGCCGGCCAAGGCAAGAGTGATCATCGCCCCCACTTTGGCGCCTACAACATTTGGCAGGATGTGACCGAAGTGTTTGCCGTTGCCGACGCCCTCGGCTGGGAGCGCTTTAGCCTGGTGGGGCATTCCCGCGGTGCGGTGATTGCAGGCCTCGCCTGTGGCACCTTTCCCGAGCGCATCGAACACCTAGCGCTGATCGAAGGGGTGGCTAGCTTCATCAGCCGGGAGCGGGAGGCGCCAGAGTTGCTGGCCAGCGCCTATTTAAGCCTGAAAACCCAAGCGGCCCGCCACCAGTCTATGCACCCAAGCCTTGAGGCCGCCATCGCCGTGCGGGTGGACGGTAAATTCCCGGTCTCCCTCGCCGATGCCCAGGCCCTTGCCGCCCGCGGTGTGGAGCCGTTTGAGGGCGGTTACACCTGGGCCTACGACTACAAATTGCTGGCCAATTCCGAGGTGCGCTTCACCCTCGGCCAGCTCAACGCCTTTTTTGCCCGCATCAAACAGCCGGTGCATCTGTTAATTGCCGAGCAGGGCATTATTATCCAGCACGCCGAGGTACAGCGCTGGCTCGCCACTCAAACCCATATCTGCCAAACCCAATTACCCGGCGGCCACCATTTGCATATGAGCGAAAACTACCAGGCCGTGGGCCAGTGGTTGCGGCAGGTGTTAAACAGTTAATAATTGCGCACCAGGTTTTTTGGCTGTTTAGCCAGAGTGCTTAAGACGCAGAGCGTATGTGCATTTTAGGAGTAATAACCGTTAACCTTGGCGCACCTATTAACCCGGCGGCTAAATAGATCGTCCTGATCTATTTAGCCTTCGCTGCCCTAAAACTGGCGAAAATGCGTTCCTTGTTTGAGCGCAGCTCACGGCGGTTTGCACCGCCGGGTTAATACTTAAAAATCTGTTTTTAACCCAAGAACTGCAGTAGGGTTTAATTGCGGTTTTTAGGTTCAACCCATCGGTGAGATGCCCATGCGCCAAGATAGTCTGTACGGAAAATTTGCCAAACGCACCGCCAACCTGTGCGGCAAACCGCCCACCTTTGCCCTTGCTGTAGCTGTCATTGTGGTCTGGCTGGTGAGCGGCCCGCTATTTCATTTCAGCGATACCTGGCAATTGGTGATTAACACCGGCACCACCATCATCACATTTTTAATGGTATTTTTAATTCAAAATACCCAAAACCGCGATACCGAAGCGCTGCAGTTAAAACTCGATGAATTAATTCGCGCAACCCGCGGCGCCCACAATGCACTGCTCGATTTAGAAGAGCTGGAGCTGGCTGATATGGAAGATTTTAAACAGCGCTATATTCAACTAGCCAAACACGCCCGCGCGGCCCTGGAAAGCGGTGAAGACGACACAGATACCCCCGAAGCTGTGTAAACCATGTGCCCAGTTAAACTGGAATGTAACGATTCAGCACACCTGGGCACAATCGATTCGCGGTGTAGCAGAGGTGTCTGCACTAACCTGTAGTCATCTATGCGGGTGAAGTATCGAGAGCTTACCGCACAAAAAAACGCATGCGATAGTTGCCAACAAGCGCGGGAATTACCGCCAAATACATAAAAAGATGCTAAATAGTTACAATGGAATAAATAAACATGACCGATAATGCCGAATTAGAAAATCGCTACTGGGATTTAGTGGATCAATTAATTGGCCAGGCCAATGAAGCCTGCGAGCATCTGGATCCCAGCGCTGTAAGTGCCGCCCTACTCAACGCCGCCGCTCGTTTTAACGCGTTTGCCGTCGCTACCGCATCCTTAGATCGCAATGAATTTAGTGAGGAAATAGAGCCTGCCCTACAGCATTTAACTGGCCGCTATCGGGAATTATTGCGCGATAATTTGGAGGATTATCGCGAGCACTATAAGGTTTATATTCGCCCCAATGAGGCCTGATTGCAGCGCCTTTATCCCCCCCCCGAGCACGCTAATCCGTTCCGCCCTATAAAAACGCGAGGGTTTTTAATGTCCGCACACTTATTTTTGCGCCCACAGAATTTTTATCTAATGCGTCGCCGCATTTTTTTGCGTGCGGCCCAAGTGTGCAGCTGTTTAATGCTCGCACTTTTGAGCCCGGTGAGTTTTGCCGATGTTAAATTACCGCGGCTAATTTCCGACGGGTTAATTATCCAGCGCGATGCGCCCATTCGCATCTGGGGCTGGGCGGATGAAGGCGAGCAGGTGCAGGTTACCTTGGGCGATAAAACCCAAACCGTGAGTACTAAGGCGGGTATTTGGCAGGCCCAATTTAAAGCGCTGCCTGCTAACACCCAGGTGAATATTGATATTCAGGGCAAAAATCATCTGCGCGTGATTAATGTGGTGGCCGGTGATGTGTGGATTGCCGCCGGGCAATCGAATATGGAAACCAACCTCAATCGGGTGGCGCCCCGTTACCCAGATTTAATTAACCGCACTCAGTTGCCGATGATTCGCGAATTTCGCGTGCCGGTGGCCTATTCATTTAAAGGCCCCCAGGCGGATTTTACCCAGGGCCAGTGGAAAACAGCCCTGCCGCACAATTTGCCCGAATTTTCTGCCGTAGGATTTTTTTTCGCGCGCGATTTATTTGCGCAATTAAATGTGCCTATAGGCATTATCCTCATCGCAGTCGGCGGCTCTCCTGCTGAAGCCTGGATGAGCACTGAGGCCCTTAAAGCCTACCCGCATTATTTAGCGGCTTACAGCCGATTCACCGACGATTCGGCGCTACAAAACACACTGGCCCAGGATAAGGCCCGCGTGGATGCGTGGTACCAAAATCTTAATGCCGAAGACCCAGGCCTAAAAGCCAACCCGGCGTGGTTTAGCCAGCAAGTTAATTTCGCCACTTGGCCCACACTTCAGGTTCCTGGTATGTGGCAAGCGCAGGGCATTGATTTTAAAAATGGTGTCACCTGGCTTAAAAAAAATATTCAACTCACCCCCGCCCAAACGCAGCAAGCTGCCACTTTATGGTTGGGCACACTAGTAGATGCCGATCAGGTTTATATTAATGGCGAGGCCATAGGCCAAACTGCGTACCGCTACCCGCCGCGCATTTACACGGTAAAACCCGGCATTTTAAAAGCCGGTATCAACACTATAACGGTGCGCCTCACCAGCACCTCCGCCGAGCCGGGTTTTGTGCCGGATAAACCCTATAAGCTGCAATTAGGCAGTGAAGAGGTTAATTTAACCGGCCAGTGGCACTACCAAATTGGACATCGCGCTGGGGCCTACCCCAGCACCACCACCCTCCACTACCAGCCGGCCAGTTTATTTAATGCCAAATTAGCGCCTCTGTTAAAAACTCCGGTAAAAGGTGTGCTCTGGTATCAAGGCGAATCCAATACCGGGCGCGCTGAGGAATATGCCGGTTTATTTGCGGATTTAATTCGCGATTGGCGCCAGCAATTTGCCAAGCCAAAACTGCCGTTTTTATTTGTGCAATTACCCAATTTTTTGGCGGCCAACAGCGCGCCGAGTGAAAGCCAATGGGCGCAAACCCGCGAGGCGCAGCGGCAGGCATTAAAACTGCCTCATACGGCTATGGCGGTGGCCATAGATGTGGGCGAGTGGAACGATATTCACCCATTACACAAGCAGCCGGTTGGCGAGCGCTTAAGCCTGCTGGCACAAAGCCTGGTGTACGGCAACAAAGATTTAATCGCCCAAAGCCCAATGCCGGTCAGCGCCAAAGCAAAAAAAGGCCAAGTAGTGATTAAATTCGCTAGTGCTAATAATGCGCTACAGCTGTGTAGTGGTGAACAATTAAGCCATTTTGCGCTTGCTGGGGCGGATAAAAAATTCGTTTGGGCCAGCGCTAAAATAATTAACAACACGGTAGTTGCACGCGATGAGCGTATTGGCGCGCCTAAATTTGTCCGTTATGCCTGGGCGGATAACCCCCAGGGTGCCAACCTGTGTGGCGCCGGGCATTTACCCGCATCGCCCTTTGAATTGCCAGTCCATTAATCTCCCGCCGGTTTGTCGCATTCACCACAAGGCTTAAACCATTGCACAACCTTTGTTGCGAATGCGACATGCCGTGGGGGTGCCTGTGGGTACAAAACTCCTATTTTTAGGCTGCAAACAACAACCCATCAATTGCGCACATATATTGCTGAGGCCACATACCAATTTACTGATATTAGGCCAAAGGTTTTTTATGTTGCTCGATGAATACCAAAAATTAGAACGTCTACAAAATACCGGCGTGAAAGGCGCCACCACGGAAGCGAACACTTTTGCCTTTCGCGGTGATTTAGTGTTAGAGCAGGGGGATATTGCCGACGCCCAGGGCCGACGGCTGCCGCCTAAATCCGTGGTAAAACAGGCGGCGCTATTAATTACCAACGATAAAATTCGTTTTTTATGCGGCAATGTGCACGACTTGGCAGGCTTAGAAATGCTCCACGGCCTGTATGCAGAGGATTATGCGCCCGACATCTGCCTATTTATGTACGCCGAAAATATTAAGGAAAAAATCAAAGTTTCCCTCAACGGTTTCACTTACACCTGCCTACCCATTGAAGAAATGGCGGTCTGGTCGGCCTTAATGGATGATTTACGTTTGGATAAAGAAGACTTTAAAGGCTGCAGCAATGAAGACAAGGTCATTGTGATGTATCGCGGCGCGGTGGATTTTCAAGTGAAAGGCGATGTGCTGCCCTTTAGCGATGCCCTCGGCTTGCGGGTGGCGGCAACCAAAAGCCAGCGCGGCCCGGTTTAAAACCCTAGCAGAGCTCACTGCGCTTTTAGCCCGGCGGCCGTTTTTGGCCACGGGCAGGGCCTAAAATTCCCCTCCTTGGAGAGGTGCCCCGAAGGGGTGGGGTGGTAGGTCTCGGCTTGGGTTTATTCGCGGCCCTAAAGGTTAAAAATTCCCTCGCCTCAAAAAACAGCGCCCGCCACCGTAACCCCTGCAGGTAAGCCTGCTACCCCTCCCTAGGAGGGGAATTTTAGTGCGTGCAGGCTCCAAAAACCCTTAAACCCAAAAGCGCAGTCCAAAAAAAACCCCTTGGTTTTGCCAAGGGGTTTTTGTTAGCCAGATTCAGCCATTACTTGCCGTAATCGCTTGTTCCAAGTGCTGGGTAAGCATTGTTGATCAGCATCAGGAATTGCTTGTGGAACCAGCCACCGGCATGAGGTGACAGAGCAGGAACCACGTTCACTTCTTTCTTGCCGTCACGAATGCCGCCAGGAGTACACATGGTGTCCAGCGCCTTGCCTGCGTACTTAGGATCGGAAGCGCTATCAACAACCGCTTTGTCAATTGCGTCAAGAGCGTTGTAAGCGGCAGAGCCCTTCGGATATTTGGTTACGTCAAAGG
Organism: Cellvibrionaceae bacterium; assembly: GCA_035338675.1. Lineage (GTDB taxonomy): Bacteria > Pseudomonadota > Gammaproteobacteria > Pseudomonadales > Cellvibrionaceae > CAMCXE01. The sequence goes on along the minus strand of DAOQGS010000064.1, from coordinate 2,429 downwards.
AGATACCGTCTGCTTCACCCGGTGGCTTCATCCAGAAGAATGCGTGCAAGTAGGATTTGCTAGAAATTGGCGCAGCCTTAGGCACTTCACCTACACCGGCATTGTTCACGTTACACCAGTGGCCGCGGTGAGCGCGTTTGTCAACACGCTTGCTGCTGTCGGTGCCTTTGGTGCCAGTGCCGGGCTTAGGACGATTGGCAAAGCCCCAACCGTTACGCGCGGTGTCGATGATGAAGCCGGGTTGGAAACCGGGTTGTTGTGCGCGGAAACGAGTGTTGAAGGCGTCGATATAGCTCAGCTCGTCAACTGACTTGTTCCACTCGTACCAATCTTGTAGGGCTTGACGGTCAGCTTCTGCGTTAGAAATCAGCGGTTCTTCTACTGGCGTGTAACCAGAGGTGTTAGAGGCAAAACCTTTAACTTTTTTGAAGCCGTCGATGCCGTCGGTGTTGGCGCCTTTAATCAAGCTCTGGAAGCCAGCAACAGCGCGCTTCAGGTTGCTTTGATTGTTTGCAGAGTCATCCCAACCTAACCAGCCAGCGTGGCCGATATCCAAGTAGGTGTAGACGTTGCCAACTTTATACAACTCTTCGATAGCGATTTGCAGACCGCGACCGTATACACCAAGGCCAGTTGCCAGGCCTGGAGAAGAATAGGTCAACAGAGTGTCGCAGTAGGTGGTGCCATTAGCGGTAGTCAGTTCAGGCCATACCAGAGAAGGCCCGTCTGGGTTCAATTTGGTATTGGTGATCATGTTGGGGAATGAATCCGGCTCCAACAGAGCAACGATACGCAGGTCTTTGTACTCCTGCTTTTTGCTCAAAACAGCGGTAATGCCGCGGATATACTCATCGCGGTATTTGGTCATGCCGTTGTTAGGTTGAGGATTTTTGGGTTTACCGATTTCATACAGCTGGCCATTGGATGCAAAGGCGGCGCAGTCGCGATCAGGCAGGTTGTAGATGATGATTACGATGGTCATGGGCGACTTTTGGCCGTCCTTCATCTCAAAGAACTTCTGCTGAGCAACAGCGGCATCCAAGTGGCCTTCTAATGAGCGTCGGCCAGCGGTTGGATCACCGTAAATAGTGGCAGTAGAGTCCATCCAGATAGCGCTAGGCTGGCGCTGGATATATTTGATCTTGTCGATCACGGAGGCATCGCTAACTTGCTTGAGCGAGTAATCCATCATGGTGCTGATGTCTGGGCTCAGGTAGAAGTAGGAGTCAGCGAATGGGTTGCTGGTAGTTTGCAAACTGGCGCCTGGCTTGCCCTTGGCTTGTTGGGTCAGAGCGATACTACCGGTGTAGGTTGCTGGATCCACTACAGCTGTATCTGAGCTGCCGATACCGGAACTGCTGGATGAGCTGGAGCTAGAAGAAGAACTGGAGCTGGAGCTAGAAGAAGAGCTAGAGCTAGAAGATGAACTGGAAGACGATGAGCTCGTACTAGAGTTGTTGCCGCCAGTTGAAGAGCTTGACGAGCTACTAGAAGAAGAGCTGGAAGAGCTACTTGAAGTAGTACCGCCGCAAGCAGTGAGCAGTGCGATCGAGCTCGCCACCACAATACTGCCGAACAGCTTGGGGCTGATCGCGCGAATAAGAGAGTTGTGCAACATGTTTTTCTCCGCAAAAAACGTTTTTGTTATTTAGACAGCCAAGATTGCTGGTATCGATCAATGCGCCCCACCTGTACCCACAAACTGTCGGGAAAATTGAGCCTATCACCTGCAGTGCTGCGAAAAATGAACTGGGAAAAGTCCACCTGGGCTTATTGTCTCAGCGAATACACCTGGGTTCCGTCGGTGTCGTCACACTTTAGGGGTTTGCATAGGGGGTGTTTGATAGGATTTCGGTGAGAAAAGCGACCTGTGTCATATTGCGCGCCGAGCAGAAATTCATTTACCTGCTAGAACCACAGCGCAGTTTTAGTAAGGTTTAAGGAATTTCTGATCCAGTCGGCAGTGCGGGTATTTGCAGCCGCCGCAGCTAGGAAATTCGCGATGAAGCTGAAGGGAGCACCTTGTCTGTTTTTACACTATTGCCGAATTCAGGCTTTATCAGCGCATCCTCAAATGTGCGCTTGCAGCACGGCAGTAATGGTATGAGCTGGGCCACAACCGTGTCGGTCACTTGTGTCTCAGACGATTATCGTTGCGCATTCGCCGAGTTATGCGCGGTGAGTGTTTTACCGTGCCGTGGCGCACCTCATCACAGCGTCTCTTGCTTGCCATATCTGCGCGTAATTTATTTGCAAAATAAAGCCCTTAATAAGCACGCGCCTTATCTGGGGCAGGTTGATAAGGGGCCGCTAATTAAGTCCGTATGCGCAGTGCGCAGATGTACGTGTAGGTTTGTTCAAAATTGATGGATGCAGAGCAATGCAGGAGCAATTGCCGACGACTGCATGGATGCAGGAGGTAGAGCAAT
>DAOQGS010000063.1:0-10946 GCA_035338675.1 Cellvibrionaceae bacterium | reverse complement strand
TGATTTAGCAAGGTTCACCACCTTCGATTTATCTGCTATTGATGTATCAAAGGGGTTTTTATAGCTTGTCGGAAATTTGGCGCGCTCCTTTGATCAAAGATAAATTTGTTTCGATGGGCCAAATTTTCGGCGCCGCTTATAGCGCAGTTAATCAATTTTGCGCACTCATATTTAAAATCTGGCTGTAACCGAGGCGCCGGTGTATGCCGGATTAAGTACTGGTTGATAGGCAACTGTGTATCGATAAATCACAACCTATGTATCGAAGAAAATGACCGTTAATCCTCGTGTCCCATTAGATGCCCATGCACTTATAATCAAACGATCGTTATTTTATTTTTTAATAATAAAGCGGCCGCTTGATTTCTGAGTGTGCGCAGCTTGTCAATAATTGACACCGCCCGTCATTGCCCGTGGCGACCGCATAAATCCTGCTCTAGTGTTATGAGTGGATGAGTCAATCGAGATACGATTATGCGTACTGAGCTGAAACCGAAAGGAAATACACGCCAACACGGATCTTCACTATTGGAGGTTATGGTGGCGCTGGTGGTCTTGGGTGTGGGGTTATTAGGGGTTTTAGCCATGCAGGCGCGTTCAAGCCAATATGGTCAAAGCACTTATTATTATGCCCAGGCGGTATTTTTAGCCAACGACATTGCCGATGCCATGCGCACAACACCTGCCGTGGCAGGCGGCTATAACATTCTTTTTGACGACCCTATTCCCAATGCCAAAACCTGTGAGAGCACAACTATTTCATGCAGTGCAGGTGAGCTGCGGGATTGGAATTTAAATAAATGGTTGACTAACGTAGCGCGATTTTTACCCCAGGGTAAGGCCTCAATTCAAGCCGTGGGCGACAACACCGTAATTACCGTGCGCTTTAACGACGCTCGCGCCCAGGTGGATGGCAGTGAAAAATTCTTTGAATACGTCTTGGTTACCGATGTGTAAAGCCATGGATACGCGCATAAATTATTTACCCAAGCACTCGTCTTTTTCGCATCCTGCATCTGCGGCAAATGCGCAAGGTTTTTCTATTGTTGAGCTGCTGATTGCAGTAACCATTGGTTTGATCATTCTCTCGGGCGTTATCAATGTGGTGGTGAAATCAAAAACCAATAAAATGCAGCAAGATGAAGTTGCATTTATTCAGGATAATGCCCGCTTCGTAGTGGAAACGCTTACTTCAGAAATTCGCATGGCGGGCTATATGGGTTGTGCATCGCCTACCACCTCATTAATTGCCAATTCGATTGATGGTAATTTTTTTAATTTTGTCGGCACCGGGGGCATTGAAGGCTACGATGGTCAAACCAGTGTGGCTGGATTTCCCAGCCCTCTGAACACCCTGGCAAAGGTGGGTAGTGATGCCTTTATTGTACGCCGTGGCGACAGTGATGAATTAGGTGTTGAATCACATGTGGCGGCCTCGGCAACTATTTCGCTTTATAAGCAACACAGCTTCCCACCGGGTACGCCTTTAATGATTGCTGACGCCAATTGCCGTTACGTGGGTTTATTTCAAGTGAGTTCACCTAATGCGAATGCGTTGCCTGCAAACAAAATTGTTCACAATACAGGTGCGGTAACTAGCAATTGCACCAAAATTATTCGCGGCAGTTTTGTATGTACACCGAGTTGTACGGCTGTCAGTTGCAATGGTTATGGCACTACCACTGGCAGTTATAGCCCCGGTTCAAAAGTCATGCGCTTTATCTCCCGCGCCTATTTTATTGGCCCTTCTACAGTTATGGCGGATATGCCTGCTTTAAAACGCCAGTCGTTGGTGATGGATAGCACCCTAACCACACGATCGGAAGAAATTGCCCAAGGCGTGGAGGATATGCAGTTGCTTTATGGTGTAGATACTAATGCCGACGGCGATGTAAACCAGTACCGGACCGCAGCGCAAATGGATGTAGATGGCAGCGGTGCTATAGATGGCAAAGATTGGGATAAGGTTAAGAGCGTGCGTATTTCCTTGGTCTTTCGTTCGCAAAATCCTGTTGCACCCAGCAATCAAACACAGGTTATTAATGGTGTTACCTACAATGACCGCTATTTGCGCCAGGCGGTGAATTCTACCGTGGTTATTCGCAATCGCATGTAAATTACCGTGCAATTGTGCTTTTAACGCCAACTACCCGCCGCGAGTTTGAGGCTAACTGAATATGACATTGCAACCTAAGCGCCTAACAACAATCGGCAGTCAGCGCGGCGCTGCTTTAGTGGTGAGCCTGGTGTTACTGGCGGTTGTCACCGGCATGCAAAATTCCACCTCAGAATTAAAAATGGCCACGGCGGCTCAAGATCATGCCACGGCATTTGCCGCAGCTGAGGCGGCATTAACACAAGTTGAACAGCAACTAGCTATGTCGCCACCCGATCGAGAAAAGTTACTCAGTACCTGCACTGGCACCGGTTGTTTTAATAAAACCTGCAATGATGGCCTGTGTTTTCAAGGCACCTATATTAATGTTGATTCCGAGTTTGATTGTAAGGTGAGTGACCCCACCGGCAAAATTGCTGTTATCGATTTCTGGAGCGATGCCACGCTGAATATTTGGAAAACGGCATCGCGTTATAAGAAAATTAAAATTGAACGCCTAGACGCTGATGTCAAATACATCACTGAATTTTTATGTTACGTGAAGCGCGACGCCACCACACCGTTTTCTGGTGCGGCCGGGGAAAAGAACAACGGTGCGCCTTTGTTTCGTATCACCGCCTTTGCGGAGGGCAATGGTCTGCGCGGGCGCGTTATGTTGCAATCAACCTATAAGGTTTTGGCTGGGCACTAAGCAGGTGCTGTTAGGTTTTGCTAATTAATCTTTAGAACATTCATTATTTTTTTGCGTGTAAACACGCCCTGTGGGGCTGTGATTGAGGTGTGGTATGGCTAGGTTATTAAGGCTAATGCGCAGTACATGTTTTAATATGCGCAGTGGGTTAATTGCATCATTATTGGCAATGCATTCCCTGGCCTTTGGGCTGCCGGTGGTCAGTGATTACGATGCTGTACCTCCGCTATTGGCGGAAAGCGCAAAGCCTATGGTGATGCTGGCGGTGTCAAAAGATCATCAGCTTTTTTACAAAGCATTTACCGATTTTGACGATTTAGATGCTGATGGCATAGTGGATACCACCTATAAAAATTCTTTTGAATACGCCGGGTATTTCGATAGTTATAAGTGTTATCAGTACGATACTACGCTGAAGTATTTCGTGCCTATTAGTATCACTGCCGATAAATACTGTGCGGGGACTAATCTTTGGAGCGGTAATTTTTTAAATTGGGCTACCATGACCCGTGTGGATGAGGTGCGCAAAGTATTGTACGGCGGCTTGCGCGCTATTGATACCGCCACTGATACGGTTTTAGAACGCTCTTATTTAGCCAATGATGCGCACAGTTTTGCCAAGTATTATGAAGGCGATGACCTTGAAAAATTAACGCCATTTACGCTTGCCGCTAGCTGCGGCACAGCGCCAGCGAGTAAAGCGGCGCCCGGTTATGCCACCTATAAAGCGTGCCGTTTGGCGCGCGGTATTACGCTGTGTAACACAACGCGTTATAGCGGTGTCTTGCTGTCGCAAGCGGTGACTTCTCCACCATTAATGCGTGCTGTAAGTGGTAATTATTCGCTGTGGGCGGCCAATGAACGCATGCAGTGTTTATTTACCGGTGAGTCCACAGCGGGTGGCGGCAATGGTAACGACCCGGATGCAACCGGTATTTTTGCAGCCGCAACAAATCCTGCTGCGAGTGCCGTTGTTCCCCAGCGCGATGGCGTTAAGGTGGGCGATTATTCAGTAAAAGTGCAGGTGTGTGTCAGTGAAGCACTGCGCGGACAGGAGGATTGCAAGTCTTATCCCAGCGGTAATTTAAAACCGGTAGGTATTCTGCAGCAGTTCGGCGATGATGGCTCGGCCTTGTTTGGTTTAATGACAGGCACCTATAAAAAGAATAAATCAGGCGGCGTATTGCGCAAAAATGTTTCAACATTTAGTGATGAGTTGAATGTGGCTACGGATGGTACTTTTAAAGCAGCACCCGCCACTGGCGGTATTGTCAACTCGCTCAATCAATTGCGCTTGCTTAATTACAATTTTAATTCAGGTTCCGAGGGTACTTATAATTCCAGTGATAACTGTAATTGGGGTAAAAATAGCTTTAGCAACGGTGAATGTACCAACTGGGGCAACCCGTTTGCGGAAATTATGCTGGAATGTTACCGCTATATGGCGGGCAAAACCCCCGATAGCGCATTTGATGCCGATGACACCAGTTATTTTGCTGGCTTAACGCGGCAGACCACCTGGTCCAACCCGCAAAATGCCACCACCGCCTGCGCGAATTTAAATGTGATTGGTTTTAATGCCAGTACAGTGTCCTACGATGGCGATGAATTAGGGAAGGTTACCGATTTAGCCACTGCCAAAACGGCCCAGCAGCTGACGAAAACTGTGGGGGATGGTGAAAATATTACCGGTAAATATTTTTTCGTCGGTGAAAATGGCGGTTCGGGCTCATCGGATAACAATCAAATATGTACCGCTAAACTCGTGTCGGATTTAGGCTTGGCCGAAGGCACCTGCCCGGATGCACCCCGTTTGGATGGCTCTTACCGTTTGGCGGGCCTGGCCTATCAAGCCCATATTGCCGATTTACGCCCGGATATTGTCGATAAACAAAGTGTTTCTACTTACGGCGTTACACTCTCGCCCGCCTTGCCTAAGGTTACGGTGGTTAACCCCAGTAATAATAAAGTGGTTTCAATATTACCTGCTTGCCGCAACAACAGTGTGTCCGGTAACTGTGCCATTGTGGATTTTAAAATTGTTAGCCAATCGGTGACGGCTACTGAGGCGCGCGGCACTTTTTATGTCAATTGGGAGGACAGCGAACAGGGCGGTGATTATGACCAGGATATGAGTGGTGTGATCAGCTATGTGCTTACCAGCACTTCATTAACTGTCACGAGCGACGTATTTGGCGAATCGACACCCAATGCTATGGGGTTCGGTTTTGTGGTGAGTGGCACTACTGAAGATGGTTTCCACGCTTTATCCGGTATAAATAGTTATGTGGGGTATGAATGTACAGGTTCAGGTTGCACCGGTTCACAAGCCGCTGCGAGTAAAACGTTTACTTTAGGTGCAACCTCTGTAGCCGGTTCCCTGGTGAGCCTGTTGCAACAGCCATTATTTTATGCCGCTAAATGGGGTGGTTTTCGCGATTCCAATGCGTCTAATACGCCTGATTTAGTAACCGAGTGGGATAGAAAAAACAATTCCACGGGTAACACTGGCGCCGATGGCATTCCCGATAATTACTTTTTTGCCATCGATCCTAAGCAGCTTAAAAATAATTTAACCTCTATTTTAATCAGTATTCTAGAGCGCACATCATCCGGTACCTCTGCAGCCTTGGTTTCCAACACTGGGGCGGGTGAGGGGGCTTTATTTCAGGCTTTGTATAATCCCCGTGTGACAGATGCCAGCGGTGCTACCAATGTCAATTGGGTGGGTTCACTGAATGCTTATTTTATCGACCGCTGGGGTAATATGCGGGATGATAATGCCGCGCCTTATGGAACCTTAACGGCGGATGACAGCATTTTAGATATTTATTATGACCCCTATGCAAAACGCACTTACTTTCAGCGCTATCAAATAACCAATACTGGCGCGCGCGGCAGCCCAGTGGGCCCAGCGGATGATATTTTAAAATTAAAACCCATTTGGAGCGCCAATAGTAATCTTGCGTCTTTAACCGATCTTACTACTCAGCGCAGTTATTCGGCTGTTGCCAGCAGTGGCCGATATATTTTTACCGGTATCGACCGCACTGGCGATGGTCAAATTGGTTGGGATGCTTGGGTGAATGAGGTTGAGCCTTTTGTGCCAGCCACTTTCCCCAATGGCGCTACTGACAATCAGTATCGATTATTGGGCTTAACCAGTGCCAATAAAGCCGATGCACCGAATTTAGTGAATTTTATTCGCGGCCAAGAAGGCCTGCCGGGTTTCCGCAATCGCACCGTTGATTACGCCAACACCGGGCAGCCTAAGCCTTGGTTATTGGGCGATATAGTTAATTCATCACCCGTCAGTGTGGGCAGGCCTAATTCCAGTTACGATGTTTCGTTTGGCGATGACACCTACTTGGAATATAAACTTAAATATGAAAAACGCCGCCAAGTGGTTTATGTTGGCGCTAACGACGGTATGTTGCATGCGTTTAATGCAGGTTTTTACGATCCAAATACGCTGACTTATAAATTATCTTCAGGCAAGGGTGAAGTTGAGCATCCGCTGGGGGCCGAATTATGGGCTTATGTTCCTTATAATTTATTACCCCATTTGCAATGGTTAGCCAAGGCTGATTACCCCCACGTTTATTATATGGACGGCCCGGTAAAAAGTTATGATGTGAATATTTTTACCCCGGATGCAACTCACCCCGGCGGCTGGGGTACGATTATTGTTGCCGGTATGCGTTTTGGTGGTGGCGATTTTACTCTGGACCCTAATAGTGACCCAGATGCCAGTAGTGCCGATGATATTACCCTGCGTTCCGGTTATGTGATTATGGATGTTACCGATCCTGAGCAGCCACCGGTATTAATTGGTGAGCTTGCCAATTACACGCTGGGTTTTGCTACCCCGGATGTTACCGTTATGAAAATGCGTGCACCTAACAGTGGCGATGGTTCCTATTCTTCTCCGGCTATTAACCGTTGGTTTTTGGTGTTGGGTTCAGGGCCTAGTGGTTATGATGCCACGACAAAATCTAAGGCCTTAAATACGGCTGAAACCTCCGGTAATGCGTCTCTTGTTATCTACGATTTGCAAGCAAAATCGATCCATTCATCATTGTACGGTGTGCAAACCGCTGCATTTGTTGGCGGCATTACAGCGGCGGATTGGAACCAGGATTATGTCGACGACGATCTGTACTTCGGTACGGTCAGCGGCACGCCCGCAGCGCCATCGGGTAAATTATTCCGTGTGGTGCCCACTGTGTCTGGCTCGTCAGTGACATTTGCCAGTTCTTTGGTGATGAATACCAACCAACCCGTAAGCGCAGCGCCAACGACTTTGACGGATCACCTGAATAATTTCTGGGTATATTTTGGCACAGGGCGATTTTTCGTGGTAGATGACAATAATTCATCTTCACAACAAAGTTATTACGGGATTAAAGAGCCTAAAGCGGCGGGTGTTATGACGAATGCCGCCGTCACCACCAGCAGCTTAATTAACACTACCGATATTCAGGTTTTCGCCGATGGTGCTGTTCGCTCTAAATCCACTGGCTCAAGCCCGGTTACCTTAAGTAATGGCGGTTCTGCTGGGGCGTTTTATGATGTGGTGGATGAGGTGAGTAAAGTATCTGGCTGGTATTTTAATTTCAGTCGTGCCCGCTCGCGCAACACTAATAAATCCGTAGTGGCCGACCAGTCATTAATTTTCAGCGAATATCAACCCAGCGGCTTAAAATGCCAACCTGAAGGCCAGGGTTATTTAAATGCGCCACATTTATTTGCAGGTATTCCCGGTTATTTTGCCCCCATAGGTAAGGATTCCAGTGTGCAATTTAATGGTAAGGATTTAGTGAATTTGTCCGCTTCACTCGGATTGGGCGCGCCTTCGGCACCGCAGATTCATCAAAACTCTAACGGCGTGCGCAATGCGGTAGTGCAAACCTCCACTGGGCAAATTACCTGGCAAACCATCACTGCAGGTGCGGTACAGGGTAAACGGGAGACCTGGCGGGAGATTCTGATTAATTGGTAATCCGCACTTATTTGTTAACTCGGCGGGATAATAAATGAGGAAGATCTATTTTGCCGCCGGGGTGCTAAGGAGTTGCAAGGAGGAGCTGCTACTAGGGAACCTCTGAAAAATTACCTTACTCGCCCTGGCGGCGTTGAATTTGGCAAAAAAATGCTCATTTACTGCTTGTAAACTCCGCTTTTTTTGCCAAATTCGCCTAGCCAGAACTTCGCCGCCTACATTTTTCAGACGTTCCCTAGCTATTTCCAGAATCGACCCCGGCAGGCAGTACACCGCTTAAGCCGCAGGCATGTGCCCATCATTCATGCATACAAACCTCATCGGCCTGTCTGTCTCGCCGCACGGCGGCGCGTGTGCTTTTACTGCACCTCAGTGCAAGCTGGTTATTGCGGGCAGGGCTGCTCTTACTTGGCTTGCCAGGCATAGGGGCCCTTGAATGTAAATCGGTTCGCCTTTGGCTCCCCCTCTGGTAGAATCGCCCCCTTTCAACGAGGGGTGGCAACGGCACGATGATTTGGGTCGATTGGGTAATTCTAGGCATCTTTGGTTTATCAAGCCTGATCGGCCTGGTGCGCGGCCTGGTTAAAGAAGCCATGTCCCTAGTGGTGTGGGCCTTAGCGCTTTTTATTGCCACCCACTTTAAGGCCCAGGCTGCCGTTCTATTAGAGCGCTATATCCAAACCCCCTCCCTGCGCGAGATGGCCGCTTTTGGCGGGTTGTTTATTGCCACGCTGTTTATCGGCGCCCTGGTGAACTTTGTGCTCGGCCAAATTGTGAAGATGACGGGCCTAGGTGGCACTGATCGAGTGTTAGGTGCGCTGTTTGGTGCCGGGCGCGGATTTTTAGTGGTGATGGCCATTATTATTTTTCTCCCTCCATTAATTCCCATCGACAAAGATAATTGGTGGCATCAATCGCGGCTCATACCCGAATTTCAAGCATTTGAGGACAGTGCTCGCACTATCTTCAGCCAAATGGCAGAAGCCTATCATCGTCTTACGTCGTAATTTCCAGATAGTTCTATTGAGGTTATTTTATGTGTGGCATAGTCGCAATGGTCGGCAAAAACAATGTTAATTTGGCATTGTACGATGCACTCACCATGTTGCAGCACCGCGGCCAAGACGCCGCCGGCATCATGACCTGCCATAACGGGCGGTTGGCCCAGCAAAAATCCGTGGGCTTGGTGCAGGATGTTTTCCACAGCCGCCACATGCAGCGCCTCGTGGGCAATATGGGCATCGGCCATGTGCGCTACCCCACAGCGGGCAGCTCAGGCCCGGCGTTGGCGCAGCCTTTTTACGTTAATTCCCCCTACGGCATTGCCTTGGCCCACAACGGCAATCTCACTAATACCGAGCAGTTGAGCAACGATTTATTTTTATCGGATTTGCGCCACGTTAATACGGATTCAGATTCGGAAGTATTGCTGAATGTATTTGCCCATGAGTTACATGAATTGGGTAAATTGCGCCCCACCTACGAAGATATTTTCAAAGCCGTCACAGGCGTGCACAAACGCATTCGCGGCGGCTACGCGGTGGTGGCCATGATCGCCAATTACGGCGTATTAGCCTTTCGCGACCCCAACGGTATTCGCCCATTGGTATTTGGCAAACGCACCACGGATTTAGGCGATGAATATATGGTGGCCTCCGAGAGCGTTGCGCTGGATGTATTAGGTTTTAAATTAATCCGCGATGTGGCGCCCGGCGAGGCCATTTTTATTACGCCCCAAGGTGATTTATTCACTCGCCAATGTGCAGACAACCCGCGTTTATCGCCCTGCATTTTTGAGCATGTGTATTTTGCCCGCCCCGATTCCATTATGGATGGTGTATCGGTTTATAAAGCGCGCTTGCGGCAGGGGGAAAAACTGGCCGATAAAATTCTGCGCCTGCGCCCCAACCACGATATAGATGTGGTAATTCCCATTCCCGATAGCTCCCGCGTGGCAGGCCAGGCCTTAGCGCAAAAACTCGGTGTTAAATTCCGCGAAGGCTTGGTGAAAAACCGCTACATAGGCCGCACCTTTATTATGCCAGGCCAACAACAGCGCAAAAAATCTGTACGGCAAAAACTCAACCCTATTGATTTAGAATTTCGCGGTAAAAACGTGTTGCTGGTGGATGATTCCATCGTACGCGGCACCACCTGCCAGCAAATTATTCAAATGGCGCGGGATGCCGGTGCGGCCAAAGTGTATTTCGCCTCGGCAGCGCCAGCGGTTAAATTTCCCAATGTGTACGGCATTGATATGCCCAGCGCTAAGGAATTAATCGCCCACGATAAAAGTGAAGAAGAGGTCGCCACCGCTATAGGTGCCGACTGGTTAATTTACCAGGATATTAACGATTTAATCGCCGCTTCCGCCGAGGGCAATGGCTCGATTCCGCGCTTTGATTGCTCGGTATTTGACGGTGAATACATCACCGGTGATGTCAGCCAGGCCTATTTAAATAAGTTAGCGGCTGATCGCAACGATGCGGCTAAAACCGGCCGCGATTTGGGGCAGGGGCAAAGCGCCATTGTGGGGATGGATAATTCTTAACCGGCTTTGGTTGGTCTGTTAAAGCGCTGCTGGTAGTGAATAGTGTCGAAAATACTCATTAATTAGCGGTTGCTAAGCATATTCATTTTTCCCGCCTTAATTATTAGTAGGTAAACCAATGGATGATTATTTGCTCAACGCCCATATCGACACCCTCGCGATTCGCGCAGGCATTGCTCGCACCGCAGAGGGCGAACACTCGGAGCCCATTTTTTTAACCTCCAGTTATGTGTTCGCCTCGGCAGAAGAAGCCGCTGCGCGTTTTGACGGTACTACACCTGGCAATGTCTATTCGCGCTATACCAACCCCAGTGTGCGCACATTTGAAGAACGCTTGGCGGCATTAGAAGGCGGTGAAGCGGCGGTGGCGACTGCCTCGGGCATGGCAGCTATTTTAAGTACCTGTATGGCGCTATTAAAATCCGGCGACCACGTGGTGTGCTCGCGCAGTGTATTTGGCACTACCTCAGTATTGTTTACCAAATATTTAGCCAAATTTGGTATCGCTACGGATTTTGTCAGCCTTACGGATTTAACGGCCTGGCAGCAGGCGATTAAACCCAATACACGCCTGTTATTTTTGGAA
>DAOQGS010000062.1:0-10967 GCA_035338675.1 Cellvibrionaceae bacterium | reverse complement strand
TGCCCCGGCAGCGACAATCCCAACAGCCCCACTGCCGCAACTGCCTTAAATACCGCAGACAGGATCTTGCTATAGCGATAAAACATAAAGCCCCCATAAGTGTGACAAATGAAGGCTAAACCATAACCTAAGTTGCTGTATAAACGTTTTAACTGGCCGACAGTTTGACTGGTTAATTTTATCTGCCCAGTTAGCAACTGGTGTAGTCAACTCAACCTTTTGCCAGTTGCAATATGAAAATATTGGCTATCGAATAAATTACCTGCCGGAAAGGTAATATTTGAACGAAAGGTCTGTCACGTTGAATCAATTACCTACTATGGCAAAAATCAACACTCTGGGCGAAGCTCCCAGCCTAGCGGCAGGGCTAGGCTGCTCTCGGAACCTTTTTACCTGCTAAATGTAACTCGCTCAGGATAAGGGGGTTAAGCAATTTACCACTCCAGCTGGGCGAGGTTTTACGATTTGAGATTTAAGCTTGCCGCCTTCGGTGTAATCAAACAGGGTTATGCGGGTTGGCTCAATGATACGGCTGGGTTGATTTAGCGTTGAATGCCAGCAACGCGTAACCCGTATTAATTGGCGTTCAGTAGGGCAATGAGATGGACTCCCCCTCTCTAACAACCCGGCATCAAAGTGCCACACTAAAAACACAGTTTTAGCGAAAGTAGAAAGGGGGAGTCCATCTCATTGCCCTACAAAATTACAATTTAATGCGGGTTACGCGTTTGATTTTTTGTGGCCATCCTCTTTTGATGAACACGCTGGCATCTACGGCTACACAAGACGATCCGTTACAAGGCATAAACCCCCACGCAAAGTTAATCAAGATTAAACTCTTTATCCTTGTGCCAACATTTCTGATCTAAAAATATTAATGGCGAATAAATCAGACCCAAAGTATTTGCATATATTCGCCCATTGTAGCGGGTAAACAATACGTATTTGGGTTGCCAAAGTTCCAAATCAGAAATACACAAACAATCATGATAAATTTTTGACAGTGTTGTTAGGTTATCCTCATATCGGCCAAACGCCGTTAAGAACATGTAGACCACAAAATATGCAATAACCACGAAACAAGAGACTAATCTTAAAGACTTCATCGTTAAGCACTCAGCCATTAACAAGATTATGTTTGGTTCACCGCCAGAGTTAAACCTAGTAAGTAGGTTGAACAGAAGGCAGCAAAACTCAACACAATGCATTTCACAACCAGAATAATATGGGGCGTCGTTAAACTTATAGCAACGCAAAACAACTTTCTCCCTCATTAGAGGTTGGGTTTCGCCGCGCTCTATTCGACCTAATTACCACATAAATTAGATTGAAAACATGCTAGACAACATTATTAAATAGCCGCACAATACTCGAGCTTAGGCGATACAAGCTAATCTTTTGCTCACCTAAGCCCAACTTGGACTAACCACTCAACACAAAATAGGAATCACTATGAAAGTGCAACATTTCGCTCGCTCAATCAGCCTTGTAGGGTTTTTATTGTTATCATGTTTTTCTTCAGCCGCAGAATTAGACCGTAAATTACCAAATGAGACACCCCAGGCAAACGCAAATTTTGGTCAGCTTTTTAGCCCTCTGAAAGCGTTAAGATCGCCGACCTGCCTGCTATACTGTATACAGCTCCCCGGGGGATTCCCACAAAAATGTTTTTTTGACCCCAGCGTTCCTCAATGTGCTGTATTGAATCACAAGTAATTCCCTAGCGAATGCAAGGTATACTCTCATTAATGCCCAGAGAGAGGCATACCTTGCATTTTGAATACAGACGGCACTTAGGCGGCTTATTTGTCACAAGACGAATGGGGACAACAGGTCTTATATAGCTACCTATTCTATTCCCTCAGCCTAAGAATTTAAGAGATGGAGCCCCTCGAATTCTAGAGCGTACCCATCTAAATTATTCAACAGGTATTTTTAATAGCGATATAGAGAGGAGCTGAAGCAGCTTCCCGAGAACAACCTGCAATTTTTAGCAACCACTTAGGTCACCACTAGAAACTCACTTTTCGCGCCCTCACCTCGTCATCAAGGCAGTATTATTTTCCTTTTTAGTCAATCACTTGCCCCGTAAGAACGCTGATCTTCTGCGATTAATACCTGGTGATCATCAAGAAAAAAAGGGCGCAACTGCGCCCCTTTATCGGTGGTGTGTATAGCTGATACCTCAACTATACGATTTAGAAAAATTTCCAATGACTAATTTTTTTCGTCGCAAACCTACCACCATCAGCCCCAATACGATCCATGCATCCAAACTTCCGGCGACCTTATCTTGCACAGGCTGTGCTGGAGTTGTGGGTTTTGGCTCCGGTTGGGGTGCAGGTTTTGGATCCGGTTTTGGTTCAATTACCGGAGGTGCCACCTCAATTTTCTTAGCTTCATAGGAGACGAGCGGTGTAGCGTTAAATTCACCCAGACCAATGCCTTTTATATAAAAGTTTTTTCGGGCACTTATCAATTTACCATTTGAATACTCAGTCCGCTCCAGTGTAATGCTCGGTAAACTTCGGCCATTTACAGGTTGATAACCCATGTCAAGCAAACGGATATGAACGCTAAAATTATCAGGCTCTCCCGATTGCGAATCGAGGGTATATCGCTTAGCTGCAAAAACAACCGATTCCCCTAATTTTAATGCCTTGGGCATCACGACGTTACCAACGTATTTTCCACCTAGAGACTGCCCTAAAACACCGACATATTCAGAAGCACTGGTCATTATTACCCCTTGAGCAGAAGCACTATAACGCTCAACTGAACCACCGGGCAGGTGTGCGACTATTTCGTTAAAACTATCCAACTTTGTGTAGTTAATTTCAAAGAAGTTAAATTCACTGGCGTAGGTATATACAGCTTCCTGCAACGGGAAATAGTCTAAAAGGTTATTGATTGGGAATTGATTGAACTGCCCAGGATCAGTGCCATGAGCGATTTCAAAACCGTTGTCAACACCATCTTGGTCGCTATCAAGTTGTGTATCTTGAGGATTGCTATCACTCATAAACGGGTACAACCGCTCAATACTGCCTAACACGCCGTCACCATCGGCATCTTCATCGCACGCATCGCCCCTGCTATCGCCGTCTAAATTCCCTTGAGTGGGGTTGGCGACAGTTGGGCAATTATCGAATTGGTCGATTATGCCGTCATTGTCGATGTCCTTTGGGCGATTATCGATGGCGTCACAGGCATCGCCAAGTTTATCGCCATCAACATCGGACTGATCGGGATTGGCAACGCTCGGGCAGTTATCAAATACATCCAAAATTGAATCGCCATCCCCGTCGGTTCTCGGCGTAACCACGTAGGGATCTGGATCGCACTGATCACCGAAGCCGTCACCGTCATAGTCGGATTGCGACAGCTGATAAACATTTGGGCAATTATCGGCAACATCCGGCACACCGTCATTGTCAGTGTCTTTATCGAAAATAAACTGATCGATTTTAACCAGAGTGTTTGATAGATCTAAAAATGAAGAATAATCAGATCGCGTTTTAAATTGGATCGTTTTGAGCCCCTTAGGGATGGCAATATTGAATTTTTGCCAGCCAGCGTTTAAACGGTACCGGCTGCTCTGGCCATTTACGGTAATTTCAAGGTCAATTAAATCAAGATAATTACCCTCTGCTTTCGCTTGAATACTTAAAGCACCCGCTTCAAATACGCTGGTAAATTCAGTCACTGAATCCCCTAGTGCTCCGGGAGCGGACATAAGCCCACCTGACTGCTCCAGGCCAGCACTTGCACTCCAGATCCAGGGCTTGGTACCAGTGTTCAGTTTAAAACCAAGGCCGGGGCCATTATCGAATTTTTCTTCCATATGGCTAATTGCTTTAGGCACCGATTGAGCCTGGTTAAAATCGCTACCTAAAAGAATCTCAACACTATTAGAAAAACCGTCACCGTCATTATCCCATGACAGATCGGTTCCATCGAGCGGATTCAGGCCGAGTTTAATTTCGTCAACATCGCTAAGGCCGTCATTATCGTCGTCCAAATCACATGCATCGCCCATTCGGTCTTTATCAAAATCACTTTGATCGGCATTGACTACTAACTCACAATTATCGCTTAAGTCATCCAGGCCATCGCCATCGGTGTCTGGCAGATTTTGTAAATCGATTAATTTAAAGTCTGGAATGCCAGCTTTTTGCAGTACTAGGCTGAGTTTGCCCGCCAAATTAAACAAACGAATATTTTGCACACCCGCGTAGGCGTAGGATTTTAAGGGTACAAAACTTCTATTCCAGAATTGGATGGCCCCGCCTGATTCAGTGACCGTTATAAGGTTATCGCCCAGCCACAACGCATCCTTCAGGTTAGTAGGAAGTGAATTTAAAATCACCAGACTGGAAGCATCTAGAATTTGCCCTGCGCCATTAATTAATAGTTGGCCGTCGGCTGAAACACGTAAAGGCAAGCGAATTTGCAAAGAATCGCCATGATAGGGAGAGTCGCCCTCTCGGCCCCAGATACCAGTTTGGGTATTGAAGTCAGACCACTCAATATCATTGGGCGATGTCCCATCTCGGTGATGGTAAATTCGGCCCAATTGCGGGTTATACACGTATTGAGCACTATAATTACGCCACTCAACAGAGCTCACAATTGATCCTGCGGCATTTATTAAATAATGCGTTCCCCAGGCACCCGATGGATCGTGGGCAAACACATAATTACCTGCGGATAAAAGGCCAGAGATTGGCCCAGGTAATGTAATGAGATGTTGCTCTTTGGGCGTTTCAACATCAGTTGCGAAATACTTAATTTCGCCATTTGCAAACCCCAAATATAAGCGCTTATGAGCGGCGGAATAACTGGCCCAAGTAGGCGGCGCAAGCATTGGCCAACTAGCTATATATTGTTTCTGAGATGTACTGTAAACAAATACGCTGAGTGTTTCTTTATCGACTAAATAAATTTTATCCTCACCATCACTGTCAATAAACTCCGGAGTGTATGCCAAATCTTTTGGATTTACAGCTTCACCCGGTTTAGGTAACGCGAATTGGTCAAGAGCCACAGCTGTAGCTTTCATATGGGGAGAGGTAGTAAATGCAAATACCGTATTACCCCACGCTGCGAGTACAGTGGGTTTAGTGGCAAGCGTAATTTCCCCTTGCGGGGCGTTGCTGGCTGAATACACTTGTAACTTGGTGCCGCGCGCCACAATCGGGTTATCACCAATAAATGTCAGGGTGTCAACAGGTCCGCCGAGGCTGCCCGCGTAGGTTAAGTCTGCGGCGAAATATGCGATTCCTGAGTTATCGTACACTCTGGATTCACTTGCATTTAAATAGACAATGCTGGCATCGGGGTAATCGCCGTGGTACGGACTATCCTGAGAGGACGAGAGGCCACCATTGGTTAAAACTTTAAATTTTCGAATATCCGATGGCGATACGCCTACGCTGCGAAAATAAATCGCTTGGTTTTTCTCAGAACCCAAAAATTGTTTGCCGTTGTAAAAATCCGCATGAGTTTCAATTAAATGATGATCAGCAAGGGCAAGGACACTGGTATTAGCACCCGACTGGGTGGTCGCATACAGGTTCTCACCCAAAATAACGAGCGAGGTGACGTCTTCGGAGAAGCCGCGCACATACTCTAATTCTTCCGTCTCAAGATCCAGCGCGTAGAGTTCCCGATGCAGGGCGACAAACGCGTGCGCGCCGGAAATTGCCATTGCTGTTGGCACACCAGGCAGAGCGATAGGTCCTAATTCCTCCTGCGCAGCCATATCGTAACGCTCGATGATATTCGGCGCAGAGAAAAGAAAGTATACGGTGTGATCACTAGTTGCCGAGCTTACGTACAGTGCGTACGCAAAACGTGGCAGAACGAGAGACGAAATTACCAAGCTGAGCAGTAAAAACAAGCGCGACGGGCGTATGCACATGTCAAGCAGGTCCTTAACCCCGATGAAAATTTTACCCATGTGGCCTCCAATGCTATTGAGAATCGATTGTAATGTGGGAGTAAATTTGCCGACATCAGCATCGGCACGCCACTTACAAGGATTCGCTAATGATTGCCTTAGAATCCTTTAAGGGCGCCGCATGGTAGCCAAAAATGCAGGCTATTGCCACCGGCAAGTAAATTAAATTCACTGTATTTGATGTGCTTAGCGCATCAGCCCCAAGACATAGGAACTGAAAAATTACGAGGGGGTATTGAAGACATCGATTTGACTGATAAGGCAATTTTGCAGCCCCATGACTTCTGCTCGGTTGGCCTATCGCCAAATGCAATGATTGCTTATATCTATTTTGAAATTTTACGCGGCCGAATTTTCTTAGGCGCCTCCACTTCAATCCCCGCCTCATCATCAAAAATAGTCTGCAAGGCAATATCCGGCTCCTGCCAGGGGCCGCGCACTTTGTATTTAAGGCTTGAGGCTTTATCTAATTGTTTTTTAAATATTTTGCCGGCAATAAATACCCCCGCCGCCACAGGTAGTGCACCGGTCATGGCGGCAGCGAGGGTTAGGTTGCCGGAGACGGGTAAGGTGGCAACCAATGTGGCGTTGACGTTTTGGGTGGCTACATCCAGAGTGCCCGCTAATTTTAATTGGGTGGAGGCGGATTCCACTTTTAAGGGTTCGGCTAAAACTAATTGGCCGCGATTAAAATCGATGCGGCCGCTGACCTGATCGAAGGACATGCCCTGGGAATTTAAATCGGCAAAATCAAAACGTAATCTGCGGCCTAAATTATCGAAATTCATAAAACCTAATAATTTTAATAATGGATTAGCGCCGCTGTTAACGCCTTTTATAAACGCGCCTTTTTGAATATCCATTTGCACAAAACCTAAGTAACTGGCCATACCGCCTTGATCGGGCAGGCCCTCCCAGGTGAGGCTGGAATTAAGGCTCGCGGCAGCGCTGGTAATGGAGGCCGGTTCGTCCATGGCCACTAATACATCGGCGAGGTTAACAGTGCGCAAACGGGCGTCGAAGCTGGTGGTGTTTTTGCCCTCTTTTTGAATCCAGATGAGTTCTGCATCCGGGCGGTTAAAGCCGAGCAATTGCATGGCGTACACGCGGCCGCGCAATTGGCTGAGTTTCACGCCCTGGGCAATCGGCTCGATATTAAAACTCACCGCGCCTATGGGTTTGCCGCCCTGGGTGATGCGCTCGATATGCACTTGGGCGGGCGGCAGGCTCGCAGGGTTTATATCGGCTAAGGATGAGGGCGGCAGTACATAGTCGCCGGAGGTGTTATAGGGGGTGCATTTGCCGTCGTCTTTGCGGTTGGCACTCTCCGGTAAATTGAGGGCGGCCAGTTGCAGCAACCAGGGTGAGCTGGGGCTATTGGCGCGGTAGGTGAGGGTTCCCTGGGCGCTCGGGGTATTAAAGCTTAGGTTCCAATTGGCCGCCTCCTGGCGCAGCTGGGCGTGCACGGGGGTGAGGGCGAGGCTGCCCGCCTGCAGGTTGTTAAGCTCTAGGTGAAGATCCACCGGCAGGCTGGTCTCGCTGGCGGCCTCTGGGGTTACCTCCATGTGCTGGGCGTGGGCGGTTTTGCGGCTGGTTTTGGGGGCTGGGGCGCTGGGCGCTGCTGGGGGGTTAGCGAGGGTTAATAGCGCTATGTAGCCCAGGGTAAAGTCCTGCCAGTCGGTTAAGGTAGCTTGAGGGTAGGCTATATCCACCAGTGTGTGGCCGCTTTGCAGGGGGCGAGGGGTGCCCTCGAGCAGGCGCACCCCCACGGCGTCGAGCTTACCGGCACGGCGGCGCAGGCTTATGTCGGCCTGGGGGCCAATGCTGAAGTGGTAGGTGTCCTCGCCACTGGTTTTATCCAGCCGCATAAGCCCTTTAAACGGCAGCGCTTCGGCGGCGGTTTTGCCCAGAGGTGCGGGGGCATTAAACGCCACACCGCGCAGGTCGGAGGTGAATTCCAGCTGCAGGGCTCTATCACCGCCGCCTTTAAAGTTGGGCAGTTGAATGCGGCTTGCCACCTCGGCGCGGCCCTGGGCGTAGTTGAGTTCCGGGCGCTTAAGCCACTGGTTGAGGGCAGCCACCTGCACCGGGCCGCGCGCTTCGATCAGATTGCCCTGCTCGCCCGCTTTAATCTCGGCGCTGATAGGTTCACCCCACAGTTTGGCCATGATGCCTGGGCTGGTGAGGCCGTCTTCGCTGCGGTAACGCAGGCTGCCGTTAACATCGCTAAGGGCCAGGTTTAAACCGACCAGGTCCAGGTGGTTCTCCTGCACCTCAACGGCTACCTCCTGCCAACTGGCACCGCCTTCGGCCAGGGGCACCCGCAGGGCGATGGCGCCCTGCAGCGGGCCGGTGAGGTCCAACTGCCGCAGGGCGTCTTCGGCGAGGGTAGCCACCGGGCTGTGTTTTAACAGGTCGAGGGCGGCTTGGCTGCTGCCCTGCATCTGCCCTTCCAAGGCGAGGGTGAGGCCCGGCTCGCGGCTGAGCCACACTTGGGTGTCGTGGATTTTATTGCCCGCCAGGGTGCCTTCACTCACATCCACCCGCAGGTCGGAGTCGTCCATGATCAGGCGGGCTTTCACATCGGTCAGCTCCGGCCAGTGGGGGTCGAAGGCCAGGCGGGCGTTATCCACGTTTAAATACAGCTGCATACTGCGGGAGGTGATGGGGGTTTTGAGCAGTGAGCCCCGGTAGATGAAGCCGCCGTCAATCAAGTGGCCTTCTTTAATAGCCTGATCCAACCAGCCAAGCAGCTTGGGGTTGACCGTATAGGGCACGTATTTCTTGTGGTAGGCGGCCTGGGAATTTTTAAGGCCCACCACCAATTCCATAATGGGTTCAGAGGTGGGGGTCTTTTCTGTCGGCAGCGCCAGGTATAAATGGCCCTCAGCAGGGCCTTCGGCGCCGCGCAGGCTCAGGCGGGAGGAGGACACCAACACCTGTTTATTGGCGCTATCCAAAGCCCAGCGCAGCTGGCCCTGGGCAGAGTCGTAGTCTAAAGGCTCCTTGTAGACGGAAGGGTAATGCATGGAAAAGGCGGTTTGCGAGGCTAAGTCCAAGGTGCCGCCCAGGGCCGAGGTGTGCAGATAACCGTCCACATGGCGAATCTGCGGGCTGCCGTTGATGCTGTATACACCCACATCGGTGAGGTTGGCCTCCAGGTCGAAGTAACCCTCCTCGGCACTCGCCTGGCGCAGGCGGATATTGCTGAGCACCCCTTCCGGGGCCAGGCCATCCAGCACTGGGTGGTGCAGCTCCAAGCGGCTGGCCAATTGCCGCCAGGCGGTGATGTCAAAGCGGTCCATGGCCAGCAACAGGGATTCCCCCAGCTTGCCCCCCAGGCTTATATTCACTGGCGGTGAACTCACTTCCGGCCAGTGCAGTTGCAGCTGCCCCAGCACCAGCTGCCAGCCCGCATCCGCCTGCCAGCGGCCGGAGATATTGGCCTCGGTGCGCTCGGGCAGGCGCAGGTTGGCGGGCAATTTGAGGGGTAAATCCTGGGCCTGCATGGTGCCGGTAAGTGCAAAGCCCTTGGCCAGGTTGCCGTCAAACCAGAGTTTTAGGTTCACCCGTGCGCCGTCGCTCCAGCGGCCCTGATCCAAATGCTGCCAGGCGGCCAGGGCGGTGGCGGCCACTACCTTTTCCATGGGGAAGTGCTCCAGGCTTAAATAGCCCTTAGCGGCAAAGTGCTCGTTGTCCCGCGGGTCGCCCCGCCCCTCCACCACCAGGCTTAAGGCCTTTTGGTCTTTATCCACCGCAAAGCCAAGCTTCAAGCGGTGAAAGTCGTCATCGTTTTCCAGCAGAATTTGCGGCAGCACCACTTGAGTAGCGTGGCCAGTGCGAAAGTTAAAATCTAGGCGGGCGTTGTTCAGCTGAATACGCCTGCCGAATAAGAAGATGTCCAGCGGGTCCCGCAGGCTAAATTCACTTTGGCGCGGGGCGCTCAGCGCCAGGCCGTTAACGCTCCAGCGGCCGTCATCGTGCTGGTTAAAACGCGCTTTAACACCGGTGAACTGCACTTTGCGAAAGGCCAGGCGCCAATCCCACAATAGGCTTGGCAGGTCGATTTGGGTTTCTAAAAGTTCAGCGCTGACGATGGGCTCACCACTGGTGGCCTGTACATTGAGGTCGCGTATTTTCAGGCGCGGCCGAAAGCCTCCCCAGGCCCCTTCAATAGCGCCAATCTGCACCTGCACCCCCAGGTGGCGGGAGGCAAAAGCGGCTATGTCGGCCCGGTATTCATGGGCCATGGGCAAGAGTTTACGGCCGATGCTTACCACCACCGCCAGCACAATCACCACCACCGCCAGGCTCCCCCAAAAGTAGCGGGCCAGGCGGCGCAGGCGGCGAAGGGTGGAGAGCAGCACCGGTTACACCAACACTATGTCGTATTGTTCTTGGTTGTAGAGGCTCTCCACTTGGAATTCCACCGGCCGCCCGATAAACGCCTCCAAGTCCGCCACATTGGCGGATTCCTCCTCCAACAATCGATCCACCACCACCTGGGAGGCCAGCACGAGGAACTTTTTGTTGTCGTACATGCGCGCCTCCCGCAGGATCTCGCGGAACATTTCATAGCAGACGGTCTCCGCCGACTTCAACAGCCCCCGGCCCTGGCAGGCGGGGCAGGGTTCGCAGAGGATTTGGCTTAAGGACTCTCGGGTGCGCTTGCGGGTCATCTGCACCAGGCCCAGGTGAGAGACGCCGTGGATGGAGCTTTTGGCGCGGTCCCGCTCCAGGCATTTCTCCAGGGTGCGCAGCACTTGGCGGCGGTGCTCCTCCTCGGCCATGTCGATAAAGTCGATGACAATAATGCCGCCCAAATTGCGTAGGCGCAGCTGGCGGGCAATGGCGGCGGCGGCCTCTAAATTGGTTTTAAAAATGGTCTCTTCTAAATTGCGGTGGCCCACAAAAGCGCCGGTGTTAACGTCGATCACCGTCATGGCTTCAGTCTGTTCGATCACCAAATAGCCGCCCGACTTGAGCACCACTTTTTTATCCAGGG
>DAOQGS010000061.1:0-11008 GCA_035338675.1 Cellvibrionaceae bacterium | reverse complement strand
CTGGCATTTTCGGTGACCTTTCCGGGGCGTCCACGCCTGCAGGAAAGCCTGCTGCGCAGCGTGGCGTTTATTACCCTGCGCTGGTTTACGATTGCATCGTTAATTATTTTTCTCGGTTATGCCACCCGCTCATTAAACCTGTTCCACAAGGATGCTATTGCCAACTGGTTTTGGATTGGGCCGCTCGCCCAAGTCGGTAGCCACCTGCTGTTTCGCGCCGCTTCACCCTGGCTACTCAAGCTACAGGGGCAGAGCCGCAGTGCGGTGATTGTGGGCATGAATGATCAAGGCATTGAGCTGGCCAAACGCATCAAAAGCAACCCCTACAGCAATGCGCACTTGGTCGGTTTTTTTGAAGATCGCGACCCTGCGCGGGTATCTCAATACAATATTTGGCCATTTTTGGGCACAACTGCGCAGCTGAGCCATTTTTGTAAAGAACACCATATCGACCTGATTTACCTATCCCTCCCCATGGCAACCCAGGATCGTATTTTAAAAATACTCGACGATTTACGGGACACCACCGCATCCATTTATTTTGTGCCGGATTTATTTGTCACTGATTTAATTCAGGGCAATATCAGCCAGGTGGCTAATATGCCGGTGGTTTCGGTATGCGAAACCCCTTTTACTGGCGTCAATGGTTTGGTGAAACGCATCAGCGATATAGTGCTGGCCAGCCTGATTTTGATTCTGATAATGCCTGTGCTCATTGCCGTAGCGATTGCGGTGAAATATTCATCGCCAGGGCCGATTATTTTTAAACAGCGCCGCTACGGTTTAAATGGCGAAGAAATTACTGTGTATAAATTCCGCTCCATGACCGTATGTGAAAATGGCAGTGAGGTGAAACAAGCCCAGCGCAATGACGCACGGGTTACACGGGTGGGTGCGTTTATTCGCAAAACGTCGCTGGATGAACTGCCGCAATTTATTAATGTGCTGCAGGGGCGCATGAGTATTGTAGGCCCACGCCCCCACGCGGTGGCCCACAATGAGCTGTACCGCAAACAAATCAAAGGGTACATGATCCGCCATAAGGTTAAACCCGGTATCACCGGCTGGGCTCAGGTTAACGGCCTGCGCGGTGAAACCGAAACCCTCGATAAAATGCAGGCGCGCATTGAGTTTGACCTGGATTATCTGCGCAATTGGTCGGTGGCGCTGGATGTCAAAATAATCCTCATGACGGCCATAATGATGTTCCGCCAGCCCCAGGCGTATTGAGCGTAAAAACTTAGTTAAACCTAAAAACCGCAGTTGAACTTGCAGCGAGGCTGCGGTTTTTAGGATTGCCTTTTGGCAACAACTTCCTTTCGAATAATTGTCAGGCCGCCCTCCCTGTTTTGGCCCGCGCCTTAAACCACTGCCTTACGGCGGCGGCCCAGCCCCAATGCGGCTAAACACAGCCCCCAAAGCCCCAGACTGTCAAAGCTGCCGGCAGCATTACCCCCGCTTGAGCTTGAGGAGCCGCTGGAACTTGATGAGCTACTTGAGCTGGACGAGCTAGAGGTTCGACCTGAGCCTGAGCTACTCGAAGAGGAACTGCTGGAGGAAGAGCTGCTACTTGAAGATGAACTACTGGACGATGAGCTGGATGAGGATGAGCTGCTCGAGGAACTCGATGGCACACCGCCATATATACTCGCCACCACCGATGTTTGTTTAATGCCATTAGTGCCGCTAATTAACCGTGTTCCCCAGGTGCTGGGGGTTGCGGGGTTGAAGTCTTTCACTATATCCAGAGGTACACAGCAGCTGCCATTGCCGGACCAGGACCAGCCCAAATAACCGATTTTGTATTGTTGGGCGACGGCCAATATAGACTCCACATCCACCTGGTTGCCGTTATTTTCCACCCCAAACTCACCGACGATAATGGGTAAATTATTGCTGCTGAGGAATTTTGTAAGGTAGTTTTCCACCTTGCTGCGCGATTGGTAGACCTCGTACATATGTACGCTAAAGATGGTGTTTTTGCGCGTATCCGCAGCTGCCACGGTTTTGGCATTGGCCAGCATGGCCTCATTGCCATCCTGCCCCCAGGCGGGGGCATCCACCACAATGGTATGGGTGAGACCGGCATTGCGCAGGGTTTGGATGGCTGCTTTATGGGCGTCGATCCAAACCGAGGCCGCCACACCGCTGCCAAACGGCTCATTGGCGATATTAACCAGTACATAGTCTTCTTGGCCTTTTAAAACCGGGGCGATTTCAACCCAGTATTGGGCGATTTTGGCTACGGTGCCCGCCGCACTTTGCTCTCCATAACCGGTGCCGTCGTGGACTTCCAACATACAAATCAGTTTGTTGTCTTTACACAGCTTGATGATGTTCGCCACCTCACTGGCCGGTGTTTTACTCCATTGCTGGCCGTCGCTTAAAACCACCCGCACCGTGTTCGCCCCCGTGGCCGCTATATCGGCCATGGCTTTAGGGGTACGTGTGCTGTACCAGGTGTGAGCGTGGTTAATACCGCGCATAACAAAAGCGCGGCCATTGCCTTCCAGCAGTTGGGTGCCGCTGACGCTAAAGCCCGCGTACGCCGCAGTGCTACCTAGGGCGGCTGCCACAGCAGCGCCCAGAACCAGTTGTTTTACCTCAGCCATAAAGACCTCATTGTTGTTTTGTGTACGCACTCATCAAGCAGCCTTGGCAGCTAGTGGCGCGTTTAATTAGATAGGGCGGGTTTATAAGTGCCCGCCCATAGCCCTCTTAGTGTTTCTCAACATCCGCCAGGGCGTAAAAACTCGCCCAGGCGGCCTTAAGTAAACGGTTACATTTTATGATGGGTGCCCGATCGTGCAAGGAGAGAATCAGCCAACTTAATCACGCCTTACACAAATGTGCTAAGGGATAGCAGTGGATTAAATCATTTAATAATGTGTATTAAGGCCTGCAGCTTTGGGGTTTAAAGGAGGTTGGTATGACGGGTGCCCTAACCTGTGGGCATGGTGAACTATCAATTCCGGAGCACAAAAGTCACAACTCAGTCTGTGCTGGGCTTGGCGCAAGTAATCTTGCAGGGCATTTGGCAGCTGGAGGGAATTAGCCGGGGCGACTGCGAAGGTCGCCCCGGGCGTGCTCGCCCCGATAGCTGGGGCAAGCGAAACCTAAAGAAGGCTCGCACCGCCGGTAACTTGGCAGCTCAGTCTTTTTTAGACCGTGGCGATCTTGGGCGCGGGGCCGCAGGTTTTGATTGAGATTGCCCATTGGGTTTAGGGCTCGCAGATCTGGCTGCAGAGGCGGATTTACTCTGGGGGGCTTTTACCGACCGGGGCTTGTCAGTTTGCGTTGATCTCGCCTCTGTACTGGCCGTTCTAGGGCCTGCCGTGGTTTTTCCCGCCTCTACTCTGGCGCTCCCAGTTTCCTTCCCAGTTTTTCCCGCAGGCTTAGCGCGCCCCGCCCCGCCTTTGGCCGGCTTGGTCTCTTCCGGGCGCGTTTTGGTTTTTGCCGTATCTGCTCGCCCCTGAATGCCGGGTTTGGCGTGGGGATCGCTACTGGCGCGAGCGATAAAGGCCTCTCGCTCAGCGCGGCTGCGGTGGGCGCGGGATTTAACCGCCACCGGCTTGCCAGGGGACGCCCGCAGGCGCTGCTCTCTTCGCTCGCGCTGGAGAAATTCATTGCGGGTGAGGGTTTTCTTCGCCGGAGGTTTGATACCGGCGGCGTCACACAAGAGGGTGGTTTCCGCCAAGCCAAGCTCCACCCACTGGCCCATGCGCACATAAGAGGGGATCAGAATCTGCCCGTAGCGCACCCGTTTTAAGCGGCTGACCCGGCAGCCCTGGGCCTCCCAAAGCCTGCGCACTTCGCGGTTTTTACCCTCCATCAGGGTGCAGTAAAACCAGGTGTTGGCGCCTTTACCGCCGCCGATAGTGATGTCGGTGAATTTGGCCAGGCCGTCGTCTAATTGCACGCCATCGCGCAGTTGTTGCAGTTGTTCTTTGCTGACCTCCCCCTGCACCCGCACCAGATATTCCCGGTCGATGCCTGAGGAAGGGTGCATGAGTTTGTTGGCCAATTCCCCATTATTGGTAAACAGCAGGAGCCCGCTGGTGTTGAAGTCCAAGCGGCCCACGGAGATCCAGCGGCCAGTGCTTAAGGGCGGTAGGCGGTCGTAGACTGTGGGGCGGCCCTCAGGGTCGTTGCGGCTGCAGATTTCCCCCTCCGGCTTGTTGTAGAGCAGCACGCGCAATTCATCTTGGGTTTCTTTGCGGTCGGGCACCTGGTAGCGGTGGCCGTCGATAATCAGTTTATCGCCCGCTTTTACCCGGCTGCCGAGGGTGGCGGTGACACCGTTGACGGTGACCAGGCCCGCGTCGATGACGCGCTCCATTTCACGGCGGGAGCCGAAGCCTGCGGTGGCGAGGACTTTTTGCAATTTTTCATCTGTCATAGGGGTTCTTCATGGTTCGGGCTGATTCTCATCAGGCCTGGGGTCGTTAATCAGTTGGGCCGTATCGCCTGCAGATATGTCGCTCAGGGCGTTTGGCTCTGCTGGGGCTGGCGGCAGCAGGCTCGGCAGCTGCGCAAGGCTCTGCAGATTAAAATAATCCAAGAATTCATCGGTGGTGCCGTATTGCATGGGGCGGCCGGGGATTTCTTTGGGGCCGAGGCTGCAGATCCACTGGCGCTCGATGAGATTCTTCAGAACCTCAGCGCTCACCGCCACACCCCGCAGAGCTTCAATCTCCGCCCGCGTGATGGGCTGGCGGTGGGCGATGATGGCCAGGGTCTCCAGAATAACACGGGAAAGCCGTTTGGGCTTTTCTTGATACAGGGGCTCAAGTAGCTGGGCCACCGGCTTTGGCACTTGAAAGCGCCAGCCGCTGGCCACCTGCACCAGCTCAACCCCGCGGCCTTGGTAGTCCGCCTGTAATGCGCTCAGGATCTCCTGCAGCTGCTGGCGGTGGGATTCATCCTCAGCCTCGCCCCACAGCTTTAATAATTGGCGGGTGGGGATGGGCTCGACGGCGGCAAAGATGGCAGCTTCTACCAGGCTCTTTGGGCCGGCTGAAGCCGCGCTGCTTTTGCCGTCTGCTGCAGTGCTGCTTTGGCTGGTAAGTTCAGAGCTAGTTGGGCTCATGGGCGCACAACCTCAACTCATCTGCGGTTTGTTCCGCCTGCACATAGCCCTCTTTGATCAGCTCCAACAGAGCAATAAAGGTCACCACTACGCCAGCGCGGCCTTCGGCGGCGATTAATAACCCAGTAAAGGGTTGCCAGGCGTTGGCGCTGCGCAGCCTGATGAGCAGCTGGCCCATACGGGCGCGGGTGCTGAACACTTCAGCCTCAATCACATGCTGGCCATTCAAGCGATGGCGCTCTGCTACCGCGCTCCAGGCCTGGGCCAGCTCGGAGGCGGTCAGGGGCACCCAGCGGGTTGGCCATTGGGTGGGGGGTATGTATACCTGCACCGGCAAAATATCCCGCTGCCAGCGCGGCAACGCGTCCAACTGCTCGGCGACGGCCTGCAGTTGCTGATATTCCAGCAATTTCGCCACCAGCTCCGCCCGGGGGTCGTCTTCCACATCCCCCCAGTCCTCCGCCACCGGGGGCCGAGGCAGCAGCAGGCGGGATTTAATCTCTACCAAATAGGCGGCCATCACCAGGTAGTCCGCCGCCAACTCAACCCGGGCGGCATCTATGGCTTCTATGTAGGCCAAATACTGCTGAGTGATGCTCAGCACCGGTATATCGAGAATGTCCAGGTTGTGTTTGCGGATTAGGTAGAGCAGTAGATCCAGGGGCCCCTCAAACTGGCTGAGGCTGACCGCCAGGGCCTCCGGGGGTATGTATAAATCCTTGGGTAGCTTCTGCCAGGCTTCGCCCTTGACTATGGCCAGGGGTTTGGCGGCGGGCTCACTGGGCAGAGCGCTGTGCATGGCGGCGAATTAGGTGAAGGCGCTGGCGTCGCCGCGGCCTTGCCGTACCAATACCGGCTCCCCCTCGGTGAGGTCAACCACTGTGGTGGGGTCCAAACCGCAAAAGCCGCCGTCGATCACCAACTCCACGTGGTGATCCAGCAGCTCGCGGATGTCATAGGGGTCGGTGAGGGGAAGCTCCTCCCCCGGCATGATTAGCGATGAGGTCATGATGGGCTCCCCCAATTCCGCCAGCAGCGCCTGGGTAATGGGGTGGCTGGGCACGCGCAGGCCGATGGTTTTGCGCTTGGGGTGCATCAGGCGGCGGGGCACTTCGCCGGTAGCATCCAAAATAAAGGTATAGGGGCCGGGGGTATGGTTTTTGAGCAGGCGAAAGGCGGAGTTGTTTACCCGCGCATAGGTGGCAAGCTCCGAAAGGTCTTTGCACACCAGGGTGAAGTTATGGTGTTTATCCAACTGGCGGATGGCGCGGATGCGATCCAGAGCCAGCTTATCGCCTATGTGGCAGCCTAAGGCATAGGCTGAATCCGTGGGGTACACCACTAAGCCGCCGCGCCGAATGATTTCAACTGCCTGCTTAATGAGTCGCTCTTGGGGGTTGTCGGGGTGAATCTGTAACAGTAACGCCATAGTCAACTCGATAGATGGCCCGGCAATAGTTGCCAGACGGGTTGGCAAAAGTCGGGCAGTTTGCCAAATGCGCCTAATTCCTGCCAGGGTTGATTGGGCACATGAAAGTCGCTGCCACAGGAGGCCGCTAAGGAAAACTGCCCGGCTAAGCGGGCCAGCTTGTCGGTAAGGGTGTTCACCTGTTTGCCGCTGATCACCTCCAGCGCCTGCCCCCCCGCCTCCCGAAACTGGCCGAGCAACTGGCAGAGTTTGCTGCGGGTCATGTCGTATTTGTCCGGGTGGGCCAGCACGGCTACCCCTTGGGCGGCAGTAATCCACTCTACGGCTTCTTCAACGCCGGGCCAGAGTTGTTTGACATCGCCCATTTTGCCCGCCCCCAGGTAGCGCTTAAACGCGCTGGCCACATCCTTTACGGCGCCGCAGGCCACCAGATACTGGGCAAAATGCGGGCGGCCGAGCACCGCATCGCCCGCCAGGGCCTGGGCCCCAGCGTAGGCATCCGGCACCCCCGCTTTGGCGAGCTTCTCCCCGATGGTCTGGGCGCGCTCTAATCGGCTGGTTGCCTGGCGCTTGATGCCCTGGGTTATGGATGCCGCCGCCGGGTTAAACCCCAAACCGACAATATGAATGGAGCGGCCGAGCCACTGGGTGGAAAATTCAATACCGGGGATTAGGCTGATGTCCGCCTGCTGGGCGGCGGCTGCGGCCTGGCTGAAACCCGCCAGGGGGTCGTGGTCGGTGAGGGCCAGGGCGTTGACCCCTTTAGCCTGGGCGCGCGCCACTAAGTCCGCAGGCGATAAAAAGCCATCGGAGGCATTGCTATGTGTGTGTAAATCGTATATCAAGTGCGCCTCATTTTTGCTGTAACCTGCGCCCGCCCCTGGGCCACATCTTCGGAACCTTCTATGGCTGCCGCCCCCGCCCCCCAAGAGAACATGCTCGTCAATCTACTGATTAACGTGGCGGCCCCCAGCATCATACTCAGTAAATTCAGCGGTGAGCACAGCTTAGGCCCTACCTGGGGCTTAATTGTTGCCCTGGCCTTCCCCATCGGCTATGGCCTCTGGGATTTTATCCGCCGCCGCAAGGTGAATTTTTTCTCCGCCATCGGGGTGTTCAGCACCTTTTTAACCGGCGGCATGACGCTGCTTAAATTGCCCCCTGAATATGTGGCCATCAAAGAGGCCAGCATTCCCCTGCTGTTTGGCCTTGCCACCTTAGGCTCCCTGTATACGCCCTTCCCCCTGGTGCGCACCTTTTTGTACAACGAGAAAGTGTTGCAGGTGGAGCGGGTGAATCATGCCCTTAAACACTACGGCACTGAACAGGCCTTCGAGCGCACCCTAGTGGTGGCTTCCTGGATGCTGGCGGGCTCGTTTTTTCTCTCCGCCGTGCTCAATTACGGCTTGGCCAAATATCTGCTTGTCAGTGCCCCCGGTACCGAAGCCTACAACGCCGAGCTGGGCAAGATGACGGCGCTGAGTTTCCCGGTCATCACCATTCCCTCCATGCTGGTACTGGTGGGCGCCCTGTGGTTTCTGCTCAACCGCATTAAAAGCCTGACGCACTTAAAGCTGGAAGAGATTTTTAACGACGGCCAGGCCGATTCTAAAACCACTGCAGACATGTAACATGTACTACGCCATCATCAGCCAAGACGTACCCGACAGCCTGCCCCTGCGCCTGAGTGCACGGCCCGCCCACCTGGCGCGCCTGCAGGCGCTAGCGGCTGACAACCGGCTGCTGATCGCTGGCCCCCACCCGGCCATCGATAGCGCAAGCCCGGGGGAGGCAGGTTTTAGTGGCAGTTTAGTAGTGGCGGAATTTACCTCCCTGGCCGAGGCGCAGCGCTGGGCCGATGCGGACCCTTATATCACCGCCGGTGTGTACGCCCAGGTGGTGGTGAAACCCTTCCTAAAAGTACTCCCCTAGCGGGTAAGGTTCTTATTTGTGAAACGACTTAAAACCATCCTCGCACCCTGGGTGGGTGCCCTGGGCCTATTGTGGCTGGGCCTGCAGGCCGCCCAGGCAGAGACCCTGTACATCTCTGATGTGTGTTACACCTCCCTGCGGGCGGGCCAAACCAACGACAGCAAAGTGGTGCACTCCGGCCTTAAAACCGGCACCCCGGTAACCTTGCTAGAAGCCCCGGCGGAATCCGACTGGAGCCGGGTGAAAACCGACACCGGCCAGGAAGGATGGGTGCGCAGGCAGTTTTTATTGACCGGCCCCACCGCCCAGATGCAATTAGATAAGCTCAAAACCGACACCGCCAACCGCCCGGCCCCCGTGGACCCTACAGCGGAAGTACCCGCCGCCTGCCAAAGCTACGCTGCAGAGTTAGCCAGCCTTAAGGCTCTCTCCAGCGATGCGGTGAACCTGAATAAACGCTACCAGGATTTATTGGCCGAGCATGAAATGGCCAAAACCACCCTAGATAGCCTGCGGGCGGAGAACGAGCGCCTCAAGGGCAGCACCCAGCACACCCAGTGGATTTACGGCGGTATTCTGGTGGCGGCGGGGATTTTGTTGACCCTGTTGATCCAGGCCCTCAAACCCAGCCGTCGTTCGGAGTGGGTGTAAGCCGGTAACCTCACTGCCCAGCTGAGTAACCCCAATCGGCTCCCCTTGGAGCCGTTTTTATTTACAGCACCGCCTTTTTCTGGAGCTTTTAACCATGGCCATCGCCCTGTCGGTTAACCTCAACAAAATTGCTCTGCTGCGCAATTCCCGCAGCGGCAACTATCCAGACCCCATGGCCTTTGCCCGCATCGCCCTAACCGAAGGGGCCAAGGGCCTGACGGTGCACCCGAGGCCCGACCAGCGCCATGTGCGGCCGGAGGATGTGTACAACTGCCGCGCACTGCTCAGCGCTTACAGCGACTGTGAATTCAACATCGAAGGCAATCCCTTCGCCGCCCCCATGGGCAGCTACCCTGGCCTTTTACCCTTAGTGGAGGCCACCCGCCCAGAGCAGTGCACATTGGTGCCGGACACCAACAGCCAGCTCACCTCTGACCACGGTTTTGACCTGCGTAAGGACGGCGAGCGGCTAAAACCCGTGCTCGCCCAATTGCACAACTGGGGTGTGCGGGTGAGCCTGTTTATGGACCCGGATATAGAGCAGATTCGCCTTGCTGCAGCTCTCGGGGCGGACCGCATAGAGCTTTACACCGGCCCCTTCGCCGAAGCCTTTTTGCACCAGGCCCCCAACCTTGCCGAGTTGATCGACCGCTACGCCGCCGCCAGCGCCGAGGCCAAGGCCCTCGGCATGGGGGTAAATGCGGGCCACGATTTAAACCTTGAAAACCTACCCAGCCTCTACGCCCTGCCCTGTTTACAGGAGGTTTCCATCGGCCACGCCCTGACGGTGGATGCGCTCATAATGGGCTTTGGCCCCGCAGTGGCCGCCTATGTGGCCCTTTGCGATGGCTATCCCCATGGTTAAACCTTCAGGCCCAAAAGGCGACTCCGCCGAGTACCGGGAGAAAAAGCGCCTGCTCGCCCGGATGCTCACCATTTACGGCCGCAACCCGGTGTTAGAAGCCCTGCAGGATGAGCGCATCAAGGTGTTCCGCCTGCATCTGGCCGATAGCAACAAACCCAACGCTATGCTGAGCGATATGCAACGCCTGGCTAAACAAAAAGGCGCTGAAGTGCTTTGGCACAGCAAACAGGCCCTCTCAAGGATTTCAAAAAACAGCCAGCAAGACCAGGGAGTTGCCCTGGATGTCATCACTGAGGGCTTTTGCCACGAAGACGAGTGGCTCACCGCCCTGCCTGAGCACTTTGAGCTGATGGCAGTGGACGGGGTTACTAACCCTCAGAACCTGGGCATGATTATCCGCAGCCTGTGCGCCTCCCCCTTAGCCGGGCTGCTGCTGCCGGAGAAAGGCTGCGCCAAGCTTGACGCCCTGGTGATTAAAGCCAGCGCGGGCACCCTCTTTCGCGCCCCCATTATTCACACAGCGGATTTAGCCGCCTGCCTCACACGCCTGAAACAACAGGGCTGTAAGGTGTTCGGGCTGGATGCCGAGGGCAGCTCCACCATTGGCAGCTTCCAGGCGCCAACCCGCTGTGTTTTGGTAATGGGCAATGAAAGCACAGGGCTTTCCCCCCAGGTGAAGGCACTCTGCGACGGGTTCATTAGCATCCCCATGCAGCGGGGGGTGGAATCCTTAAACGTGAGCATCGCCGCAAGTCTCATCGCCTTTCGCAGCCTACTCAACTAATGCACCGCTCCCTTCTGCACAGCTCTTTACTCAGCACCGCCGCCTTTGCCAACTACGCGGCGTCGTTTTCCGTAGGTGCCCTCTACGCCTTGGTAGTGCCCACCCTCAGCTTGCATTTGGCCCAGGCTTATCAGGTATCCGCCTGGTGGATTGGGGTGTTTTTTATCGGCAAGGCCCTGGCGAGTATTTTCTTCGCCCAACTGATCGCCCGCCGCTCCGACCGCCTAAAAGACCGCCGCCCGCTGATCGCCGCCGCCA
>DAOQGS010000060.1:0-11011 GCA_035338675.1 Cellvibrionaceae bacterium | reverse complement strand
TGGAAAGACGTGAACGGCGCCCTGCCTGCCACCGCCATCAGCGTGTTAGGCCCCCCACCTACTTCCGGCACTCGCGACTCCTTCGTTGAGTTGGCAATGGAAGGCGGCTGTAACAGCTTTCCGTTCTTAAAAGCCCTCAAAGATACTAAGAAAGAAGAATACCAAGCGGCCTGTGGTGCTATCCGTGAAGATGGCGCCTATATCGAAGCCGGCGAAAATGACAACCTGATCGTGCGCAAACTGGAAGAAAACGTAAATGCCCTGGGTATTTTCGGTTACAGCTTCCTAGAGCAAAACGCCGACAAGGTGCAGGGTTCCAAAATTGGCGGCAAAGAGCCAACCTTTGAAACCATCGCCGATGGCAGCTATGTGGTAGCCCGCCCGTTGTTTATCTACGTGAAAAAACAACACATCGGCATGGTACCCGGTATTAAAGAATTTATCGCTGAGTTCACCAGCGAAGCGGCCTGGGGTGATGAGGGTTATCTGTCTGAAAAAGGCCTGATCCCGCTGCCGAAGAAAGACCGCACAGCGGCCGCCGCTAATGCTCAAGCACTTGAAGCCATGAAACTTTAGTGATCGGTATGTAACCCGAAAAACACAAAAGCCCGGATCTTCCGGGCTTTTGTGTTGTGAATTAACCTTAAAACAAGCGCACTTCAACTATGAATTCAGCCTCCCTGTTAATTCTGCTGGGCCTAATGGCCGCAGGCGCCTTTGTGTTAGGGCGCGGTAAATCCTTAGCCCTGGTACGGCAGGGGGACGGCTCCTTAGGCAAGCTCAATTCCCTGCCCTTTTACTACGGCACCCTCACCGCCCTATGGTGCATCATCCCCAGCGCCCTCTTGGTGCTGGTGTGGAACCTATTTGATAGCAGCCTGATTGAACACTTGGTGCTCAAACCTCTGCCCGCCAGCATAGTGGGCGACAACGGCGAGCGCGCCGCCCTGGTGTACAACCAAATATTGAACCTGGCGGCGGGCCACCTCGAGAGCGAGCAGATCGACCCGCAGCTGTTGGCCGCCGTTAGCCATTTAAACCAACTGCGCACCACCAACACCTGGGCCATGGCTTCCGCCGGGTTGTGTGTGGGCATCTTTTCCGCCCTGTTAGTCTGGCTGCGCATCGCGCCGCAACTGAAAGCCCGCGCCCAGGTGGAGGTGATTTTCCGCTGGGCACTGCTGGTGTGTGCAAGCCTTGCGGTGCTCACCACCGTGGGCATTATTCTTTCGGTACTGTTTGAATCCATCCGCTTTTTTAAACACGTGTCGGTGTTTAACTTTTTATTCGGCCTGGAGTGGAGCCCGCAGATGGCCATCCGCGCCGATCAAACCGGCAGCTCCGGCAGCTTCGGCGCCGTGCCCCTGTTCCTTGGCACCCTGCTGATCGCCGCCCTGGCCCTGTTGGTGGCGGTACCCACCGGGCTTATGTCCGCTATTTACCTCTCCGAATACGCCAGCCGCCGCACCCGCAGTATTGTCAAACCCGCCCTCGAAGTATTGGCCGGGGTGCCCACCGTGGTGTACGGCTTTTTCGCCGCCCTTACGGTGGCACCCTTGGTGCGCGATTTAGGCCTCGGCCTCGGGCTTGATCAGTGGATCACCATCAGCTCAGAGAGCGCCCTGGCCGCAGGCCTGGTGATGGGGGTGATGATTATTCCGTTTGTGTCGTCCCTGTCCGACGATGTTATCAACGCCGTGCCCCAGTCCCTGCGCGATGGCGCCCTGGGCCTGGGCTCCACGCGCTCAGAAGTTATCAAACAAGTGGTGTTGCCCGCCGCCCTGCCCGGGATCGTAGGCTCCATTTTATTGGCCGCCTCCCGCGCCATTGGCGAGACCATGATTGTGGTGATGGCCGCCGGTATGGCCGCCAATATGACCGCCAACCCCTTCGATGCGGTCACCACGGTTACGGTGCAAATTGTCACCCTCTTGGTGGGCGACCAAGAATTTGACAGCCCCAAAACCCTGGCGGCATTTGCCCTAGGTTTGGTGCTGTTTGCTGTGACACTTTGTTTGAATTACCTGGCGCTGCACATAGTGCGCAAATACCGAGAACAGTATGAATAACAGTCCTTCTAAACAGGCGCAATTAGTCGCCAAAAGCCTGGCCAAGCGCTACAGCGCGGAGAGGCGTTTTAAAATTTATGGCGTGGTGTCCATTGCCGTGGGCTTGCTGGCCCTGCTGTGTTTGTTCATCGGCATTATCAGCAGCGGCATAGGCGGTTTTACGCAAACTAAAATCCGCCTGCAGTTGGAATTAAATGCTGAAGAATTGCAGATCACCAATCCCAAAGACCCAGAACAAATTAAAGCCGCCGACTTTCAACCTGTGGTGCGCAAAGCACTCAGTGAGCGTTTCCCCGAGGTGGAGGGCCGCGAGGCCAAACGCTCACTGTATTCCATGCTGAGCATGGGCGCCCCGGCGGAAGTGCAGGCAAAAGTCATCGCCAACCCCAGTTTGCTCGGCAGTGGCATCGAGATGTGGCTAACCGCCGATGACGATGTGGATACCTATTACAAAAGTATTGGCGGTAAAACATTTACCGATCGCCTGAGCGAAAAAGAAATCGCCTGGCTGCAGGATTTAATTACCAAAGGCGAATTAAAGCGGCACTTTAACTGGAGCTTTTTTACCTCTGGGGATTCCGCCGAGCCGGAAATGGCCGGTATTTTAGGCACCTTACTGGGCAGCATTTTTACCCTGTCGGTCACTTTAGCGCTGGCATTTCCCATCGGTGTGGCCGCCGCGATTTATTTAGAGGAATACGCCCCGCGCAATAAATTCACCGATTTTATCGAGGTCAATATTAATAATTTGGCGGCGGTGCCCTCGGTGATTTTCGGCCTCTTGGGCCTGGCCATTTTTATTAATTTATTTCACCTGCCCCGCTCAGTGCCTTTGGTCGGCGGCCTGGTGCTCACGTTAATTACCCTGCCCACCATTATTATTTCCAGCCGCGCCGCCATTAAATCCGTGCCGCCGAGCATTCGCGAAGCGGCCTTGGGCATCGGCGCCTCCAAAATGCAAATGATTTTGCACCATGTGTTACCTCTAGCAATGCCAGGCATGCTCACCGGCGCTATTATCGGTATGGCCCACGCGCTGGGCGAAACCGCACCGCTGCTGATGATCGGCATGGTGGCGTTTATTATGGATACCCCCGGCGGTGTGATGTCGCCCGCCACGGTATTACCGGTACAAATATTTTTGTGGTCCGACAGTCCCGAGCGCGCCTTTGTGGAAAAAACCTCCGCGGCCATTATGGTGCTTTTGGTCTTCTTAATTTGCATGAATACACTGGCGGTGTGGCTGCGCAAGCGGCTGGAACGGCGCTGGTAATTATTAGGAGTGCATTATGAGTGAAGTACTTGAACCCCTTGTTATGAACAAAGCGCCCGCGCAGGCTGAACCGCTGCCGATCACGCCCACCAATGCAACCTTGAATGAGTTAAAACCGAAGATGAAGACCAAGCGCGAAGGCAGCACCGTTGGAAAACCCTTTGTTGATGCCGCAAAACTCGCAGTGCGCGGGGTAAATGTTTTTTACGGCGCAAAACAAGCGGTTTTTGGCGTGGATTTGGATATAGCGAAAAACCAAGTGATCGCTATGATCGGCCCCTCCGGCTGCGGCAAATCTACCTTTTTGCGCTGCTTAAACCGCATGAACGACACCATCGAAAGCTGCCGCATTGAAGGCAGTATTTGTTTGGACGGCGAGGATATTTACGAATCCAAATTAGACGTAGTGCCCCTGCGGGCCCGCGTCGGCATGGTGTTTCAAAAACCCAATCCCTTCCCCAAAAGCATTTACGACAATGTCGCCTACGGCCCTAAAATTCACGGCCTCGCCAGCCGCCGCGCCGATTTAGACGAAATCGTCGAAACCAGTTTGCGCCGGGCGGGCCTGTGGGAAGAGGTCAAAGACCGCTTAGACGCACCCGGCACGGGCCTCTCCGGCGGTCAACAGCAGCGCTTGTGTATCGCCCGCACCATCGCCGTAAGCCCGGAAGTGATTTTGATGGACGAGCCCTGCTCCGCCCTCGACCCCATCGCCACCGCAAAAATAGAAGAATTAATTGCCGAATTGAGCCAGAATTTCACCATCGCCATAGTGACGCACTCCATGCAGCAGGCCGCGCGGGTTTCCGACCGCACCGCTTACTTTCATTTGGGTAAGCTCATTGAGGTTAATGAAACCCAAAAAGTATTTACCAACCCCGATCACGAATTGACTGAAGCCTATATCACCGGCCGCATCGGCTAGCCTGTGCGAATTGAGACCTGACACCATGGATAACCTACATATCGATCGACATATCTCCCAGCAATTTAACGCGGATCTTGAGCACCTGCGCACTCACCTGTTAGAGCTGGGTGGAATTGTCGAGGAGCAGGTGGCCAATGCTGTGAAAGCCCTGGAAACCGCCGACAGTGCCCTGGCCGAGCAGGTATTACAAACCGAGACAGAGGTGGACCAGCGGGAGATTTCCCTGGACCACGAATGCACCCTGATTCTCGCCCGCCGCCAGCCCGCCGCTTCGGATTTGCGCCTGGTATTAATGGTTACCAAAACCACCCACGACCTGGAGCGCATGGGCGATGAGGCGGACAAAATCGCCAAGATGGCCCTGGCCTTGAATGAAGACGGCGCCTCCCCGCGCGGCTACATCGAGCTGCGCCACATAGGCTCCAACGTGTTAAAACTCGTCAATATGGCCTTAGATGCCTTCGCCCGCTACGACGCCCAAATGGCGGTGCGCGTAGTGCGCGATGATAACCAGGTGGATTTGGAGTACCGCTCCGCTCTGCGCGAATTAATTACCTACATGATGGAAGATCCGCGCTCGATTTCCCGGGTGATGAATATTTTATGGGCCCTGCGCGCGCTGGAGCGTATTGGTGATCACGCCCGCAACATCGCCGAGAACGTTATTTACCTGGTCCACGGCATGGACGTGCGGCATATTTCCCTCGATGAAATTGAAAAGAAACTCGAAGCTGAAAATCACGGCGCTGAATAAATTAGCCCTGGCGGCAGGTATTGTGTTGCTGTGCGGCTGCGACAGCCGCAACAGCCTTAAACACCTGGATAGCCAAAAACTCAAAGCCCTCGCCCGCGACTGCAAAGTTGCACCGCCCAGCGCCCCTGGACAGATTATTGCTTGCCAGAACATCGAACGTGAATGCACACGGCGTGCAGACAAGGGCCTGGGCGCCTGTCTGTAAAGTCAACCGACAAACAGCGGCAATCAACCCAGCTACCGTCCGCAACGCCGCCGCGACGTAGATCACAGATTAACCCCCAGCCAGCCCCCGCGCGGTATTTAACCCGCTAGGCATGGGATTGCGTTGAATCAACCCATCACAAGCACATAACATGAATCTGATCACACTTTATCTGCTGTATTGCGCCGGTAATAAAAGCCTAGTAATCATGTGACCCATTAGTTGTTTATTCACCCCAGTTCAAGTAGATTCCGCCCGCCCAACCGTAGTAAATCCACACTTGCGCGTATACATTTTAGGAACCCCCCGTGAAGAATTCGCAAAATCCCTCTGCCGTTTTTAACCTTGCCACCACCCCTGCCGGATCCTTAAGTCTCGCCCTGTGTGTTGCCTTCGCAAGCCAAGGCGCCTGGTCGGCCACCTGCCCTACTCGGCCCGCCTGTAATGTGTCGCAAAATAATTTCTCCGGCAATTTAGCTGCCGGGCAGAGCCTGTGTATCTCCGGCACCTTTACCGGCAATATTAATAATTTGGCAGCAGGGGCGACTATTTATGTACCCGCCGGGGCCACCTTTAACCCGGCGAGTATTCAAAACCCAGCGGGCAGTATTATCAACTGCGGCAGCGCCAGCCTACCTTCTATTACCTTAAATACGGGTTTTAATTTTTCTAACCACGGCACAGCGGATTTTAAAAGCAATATTAACTGGAACGGCAAGGGCACTTTTTTTAACGATGCCGGAGCCAAAATAAACCTGCGCACCACCTTTCAAATGAAAGGTAATTCAACGATTACCAACGACGGGGAAATTTTAAGTAGCGGTGACTTTTCCAGCGAGCCCGGCACCAGCATCACCAACACCGGTTATATTCGCTTAACCGGCGGCAATTTTAACCCCGACGGCACGGTGGTGAACTCAGGTTTTGTACAAACCGACGAATTTATTAATATCAACCCCAATTCCGAATTAATTAATAACTGCAGTTTTATCTCGCAAAAAGGCTTTAACAACAACAGCCCCAAAACCCGCAACAATGGTTATATTTTTGTAACCGGCGTGGGCAACAATAACGACTTGGTGCAAAACAACAAACCCTTTACCCAAGGCCCCAATGCAGTGGTGGTGGGCACGCGGTTTTTTAACAACGGCGCCATTACCGGCGGCGGTAAATATTATTTTACCGGCGATACCCGCAACCAAGCAGCCTTTGGTGAAGATGGCGGCGGCATTAATTTTTACGATACCACCCGCACCAGCGGGAAAATTTTTGATTCCCAAGCCCCCAATCCCCACTCCAGCGTAACCGCCAATGCATTTGTACCACCGACTACCGATGCGGTGGTTACCAGCTGTTCGCGCAATGTAGCACCGGTTAAACCCGTTATTACTATTAATATTATTGCGGGCGATGACATCATCAACGCCCAGGAAGATGACAACGCCGTGGCCATCAGCGGCGCCACCACCGATGCTCCCAACGGCTCGTTAATTCAACTGGAGATTAATGGCAAAACCTATTCCGGCACTGTAAGCAACAATAGTTGGAATATTTTAATTCCCGCCGCCGACGCCCAATTATTCGATGCCAGCGAAATTGCCAGCGCCCAAGTGAGCTTGGCGGATAATTCCGCCAGCAGCGATAAAGCCACCCGCACAGTTGCACACACCACAGAATTACCGAGCATTAATATTGATATAGTGGCGGGCGATGACATTATTAACACCACGGAAGATGACACGGCGGTAACTGTTAAAGGCACCACCAGCCTTGCTGAAAATGGCTCAACCGTTAAGGCGCTGATTAACGGCAAACAATATAGCGCCAGCGTAAGCAATAATAGCTGGCAATTTAATTTACCCGCCGTCGATGCCCAAGCACTTAAAGCCGATGAAATTATTACCGCCACCGTAACCAACGCTGCGGGCAACACATCGCAACCGGCCAGCCGCCCCATTAAACACAGCACTGCTCTACCAAGCGTTACTATTGATGTAGTGGCAGGCGATGACATTATTAATGCCCAGGAAGACGACACCAATGTCGTAATTAGCGGCACCAGCCAATTAGCCGAAAATGGCAGCAGCGTAAGTTTTA
Source organism: Cellvibrionaceae bacterium (assembly GCA_035338675.1). Lineage (GTDB taxonomy): Bacteria > Pseudomonadota > Gammaproteobacteria > Pseudomonadales > Cellvibrionaceae > CAMCXE01. The sequence continues at coordinate 3,685 of DAOQGS010000060.1, read as the reverse complement.
CCCTCAATGGTAAAAATTACACGGCCACGGTGAATAACAATACCTGGTCCACCAGCATTCCCGCCGCCGATGCACAGGCCCTGCGCCCCAGCGAAACCATTACCGCCCGTGTTACCAATTTAGCCGGTGACACTTCACTGCCCGCCAATCGCACCATCGCCCACAATTTTATTATTCCCACCCTGAGCATTAATACCATTGCCGGGGACGATATTATTAATTTAACCGAAGATAACAGCGCGGTAACCATTAGCGGCACCACCACTAATGTGGAAAATGGCCAAACAGTTACGCTGCAGGTAAACGGTAAAAATTATTCTGCCCAGGTGAACAATAATATTTGGGTTACCAACATGCCCGCTGCCGATGCCCAAGCCCTGGCCGCAAGCAACATCGTTAATGGTCAGGTGGTAAATCTGGCGGGCAATAGCGCTCTTGCCAATCGCAGCGTAAAACACAGCTTGGCTGAGCCGAGTGTGGATATCGACCTGATTGCCGGGGACGATATTATTAATACCGAAGAAGACAACAACCCGGTATTAATTTCCGGCTCCACCACATTGGTGGAAAATGGCCAAAGCGTAAAAGTTACCCTTAATGGCAAAAATTACAGCGCCACGGTTAATAACAATAGCTGGCAATTTTTCCTGCCTGCAGTTGATGCTCAAGCCCTGCGCGCCAATGAGCGGGTAACGGCTACTGCCACTAATTTAGCGGGCGATGTTTCAGAGCCTGCCTCCCGCGATATTCAGCACTCACAAGCCAACCCCAGCATTAAAATTAATACGGTGGCCGGGGACGACATTATTAACAGCACTGAAGATGACCTGCCGGTTATTATCAGCGGCACCACCACCTTGGTGGAAAATGGTCGCAGCCTTAGCCTCGTTATTAATGGTAAAAATTATTCCGCCCTGGTTAATAATAATGCCTGGTCGGTAGCTATTTCCGCCCAGGATGCCCAGGCCCTGGATGCCAGCGAAATTATTAGCGCCGATGTGAGTAATAACGCTGGTGATAAAGCCAGCGCCACGCGCTCCATCAGCCACAGCACACAAACCCCCAGCATCAGCATTAATACCATCGCAGGCGACGATATTATTAATGCCAGCGAAGACGATTCTGCCGTGATTATTAGCGGTACGACTAGCCTGGTGGAAAACGGCGCGGTTGTTGCCATTACTTTAAACGGTAAAAATTACACGGCCACGGTGAATAATAATCTTTGGTCCATGAGCCTGCCTGCACTGGATGCACAAGCCCTCGGCGCTCTGGATAAAGTTGTTGCCCGTGTGGTGAATAATGCCGGTGATGAAGCAAACGCTGAGCGGCCCCTGAGCCACTCCGGCACCGCGCCTACCATCAGCATTAATATTATCGCCGGTGACGACATTATTAATACTACGGAAGATGATGCAGCTGTAGTCATTAGCGGTAAAACCACCCTGATTGAAGACGGCCAAAAAGTTACCTTAATTATTAACGGTAAAACCTACGAAGCTGTTGTAACTAATAATACTTGGTCAACCCAAATGCCGGCCACGGATGCCCAGGCATTAAAAGCAGCGGAAAAAGTTACTGCCAGCACAAATAATAAGGCCGGCGATAAAGCCTTAGGCGAGCGCGCCATTAACCACAGTTTAATTGCCCCCACTATTAGCATCAGCCCCATTGCGGGCGATGACATAATTAATGCCACAGAAGATGACGCTCCAGTATTAATTAGCGGCACAACCACTTTAGTGGAAGATGGCGCGACCTTAACGGTTACGGTAAATGGCAAAAATTATTCTGCCTTGGTGAGCAATAATAGCTGGTCTATTTCAATGCCCGCCCTGGACGCTCAGGCGTTGAGCGCCAGCGAAATAGTAAAAGCAGAAGTGAGCAATAAAGCGGGCGATAAGGCCACCGCTGAGCGTGCAATTAGCCATGCCGCCATCGCCCCCACCCTGAGCATTAACGCAGTTGCGGGCGACGATATTATTAATGCCAGTGAAGATGATGCACCGGTACTTATTAGCGGCAAAACCACCTCGGTGGAAGACGGCGCAAAATTAAGCCTAACGCTCAATGGCAAAAATTATGAGGCGGTAGTTAATAATAATGCCTGGTCAATTTCCCTGCCTGCCAGCGACGCCCAAGCCTTAGATGCCAGTGAATTGGTTGCCGCCAAAGTGAGCAATAAAGCCGGTGATCTGGCCGAAGCCAGCCGCACCATTAGTCACTCAGGCACCGCACCGAGCATTATTATTAATGTTATTGCCGGTGACGATATTATTAATACCAGCGAAGATGATGCATCGGTGGTGATTAGCGGCACCACGACATTAGTGGAAGATGGCCAAGCGGTTCAACTCAGTATTAATGGCAAAAATTATTTAGCCATAGTCACCAACAACACTTGGTCTACCGCCATCAGCCCCGCCGACGCACAAGCATTAAAAGCCGCGGAAATTGTCAGCGCACAGGTTACTAATAAAGCCGGAGATAAAGCCGATGCAACACGCTCTATTAGCCACAGTGTGAGCGCACCCAGCATTAGTATCAGCCCTATCGCCGGGGACGATATTATTAATACCAGCGAAGATGACGCAGCCGTTGTCGTAAGTGGTAAAACTACTTTAGTGGAAGACGGCGCGAAAGTTGTACTCACCATTAACGGCAAACAATACGAAGCAATTGTGAGCAATAACAATTGGTCACTGTTAATTCCGGCCATAGATGCGCAAGCCTTAGATGCCACTGAATTAGTCAGTGCCCAAGTGATTAATAAAGCCGGTGATAAAGCCAGCACCGAGCGCACCATTACCCACTCGGGCACCGCACCTACCATCAGTATTAATACGGTGGCAGGCGACGATATTATTAATACCCTCGAAGACGATAATTCCGTCACCATCAGCGGTACCACGAGCCTAGTGGAAGATGGCCGGGCGGTGGAATTAAGCCTCAATGGCAAAAATTATATTGCCCTGGTGACTAATAATAGTTGGTCCACCGATATATCCGCTGCCGATGCACAAGCCTTAAAAGCGGCGGAAACAATTAGCGCCAAGGTGAGCAATAAAGCGGGGGACAGTGCCAACACCAACCGTGCTATTACGCACAGCCTTGCAGCCCCCACCATTAGCATCAACCCCATTGCTGGCGACGATATTATTAATGCTGCTGAAGATGACCAACCCGTCACCATCAGCGGTAAAACCACTTTGGTGGAAGACGGCGCTAAGGTTGTTATTAGCATTAATGGCAAAACCTACGAAGCCACGGTGAGCAATAATAGCTGGGCCATAGCCCTGCCTGCGGCGGATGCCCAAGCGCTTGATGCCAGCGAAACGGTAAATGCCCAAGTGATTAATAAAGCCGGAGATAAAGCCAACACCGAGCGCGCCCTAACGCACTCCGGCACAGCGCCAACCCTTAGCATTAATATTGTTGCGGGCGATGACATTATTAACACCACAGAAGATGACAGCTCAGTCACCATAAGCGGTGTAACCACTTTGGTGGAAGATGGTCAGGCGGTGCAATTAACACTGAATGGCAAAAACTATTTGGCGGTAGTGAATAATAATCAGTGGTCTACTGCCATTAGCCCCAGCGACGCCCAGGCCTTAAATGCCGCCGAAAAAATTGCCGCCACAGTCAATAACAAAGCGGGCGATAGCGCCAATGCAGATCGCGC
>DAOQGS010000059.1:0-11030 GCA_035338675.1 Cellvibrionaceae bacterium | reverse complement strand
GCAAAGGGAGGCAATCAGCAAACAAAGCAAACGGTAGAGGCGCATAGGCTGTCGTACTTCCGGGCAAAGCGATGACTAAGGATACATGCTGCCATAAAAGGTTCGACCAGGCAGTGCTCAATCGCAAGTATTTAAGCCTATTTCTGGCCTTTAAGGGCGGTCTGCGGCAAGATGCGCGGCTTAATTTACCCCATCAAAGGCCTCTTATGCCGCTTCTTAAGCTCGATAACCTGTCGCTTGCCTATGGCCAGCAGGTGTTATTCGATTCTATCCAACTGCTGTTAAACAAGGGTGACCGCCTGTGTTTGGTGGGCCGCAATGGGGTGGGCAAATCCACTCTGCTTAAAGTCATCGAAGGCTTGGTGGAGAGCGATGGCGGCAGCCGCTGGTTGGATACGGCAGTTAAAGTTGCGGGCTTAAGCCAGGATTTACCGGAGGCCAACGATGAGCGGGTGCTGGACTATGTGGCCTCTGGCTTGGCTCAACTAGGGCAGGACCTCGCCCAATACCAGCGCTGCATCGAAGCGCCGGACGCGGATTTAAACCTCTTAGCCCAATTGCAAAGCCGCATCGAAGCGGCGGATGGTTGGAGTTTACAAAACCGCATCGAACAGGTGCTCAGCCGGTTAGAGCTCTCCGCCAACGACCGCTTGGGGGATCTCTCCGGCGGTTGGCGCCGCCGGGTGGCCCTGGCGCGGGCCTTAGTGTGCCAGCCGGACGTGCTCCTGCTGGACGAGCCCACCAACCATCTGGATATTAAAGCCATTGAGTGGCTGGAAGCGGAGATCAAACAATTCTCCGGCGCCGTGGTATTTATCACCCACGACCGGGCATTTTTGCGGGCGGTGGCCAATCGCATCGGCGAATTAGACCGCGGCAAGCTCGCCATTTGGGACGGCAATTACACGGATTTTCTCGCCTTTCGCGAACGCCAATTGGCGGAGGAAGAAAAACACAACGCCGAATTTGATAAGCGCCTGGCGAAGGAAGAAATTTGGATTCGCCAGGGCATTAAAGCCCGCCGCACCCGCAATGAAGGCCGCGTGCGCGCCCTAAAAGCCATGCGCCAAGAGCGCGCCGAGCGCCGCAGCCAATTGGGCACAGTTAAAATGGCTCTGCAAAATGAAGGCAACTCCGGCAAATTGGTGGCGGAATTTAGTGATGTGTGTTTTTCCTACGGCGATAAATTATTAATTGACCGCTATACCGGTGTTATCACCCGTGGCGATAAGGTGGGTTTAATCGGCCCCAACGGAGTCGGTAAAAGTACCTTTTTAAAACTCATCACAGAAGAGCTTAAACCCACCAGCGGTGAGGTAAAACTCGGTACTAACCTCGCCGTGGCCTATTTTGACCAGCTGCGCGATCAGTTAGACCTGGATAAAAACGCCATCGACAACGTGGCGGAGGGCCGCGACTTTATCGAAATCAACGGCCAGAATCGCCACTGCATCAGTTATTTAAGCGATTTTATGTTCACCGGCGAGCGCGCCCGCACGCCCATTCGCGCCCTGTCAGGCGGTGAGCGCAACCGTATTTTATTGGCAAAATTATTCAGCAAACCCGCCAATGTGTTAATCATGGACGAACCCACCAACGACCTGGATGCGGAAACCCTGGAATTATTGGAAGAATTATTGGTGGACTATAAAGGCACTTTATTACTGGTGAGCCACGACCGGGAATTTTTAGATAATGTCGTCACCTCCACCCTGGGCTTTGAAGGCAATGGCAAGCTTGCCGACTACGTGGGCGGTTATCAGGATTGGCAGCGCCAGGGCGGCAAATGGGCAGATACCAGCCGCGCCGCCAAGCCGCAAAAAAGCCTGGAAAAATCCGCTGCAGTTGCGCCCCCGGCGAAAACGGCTGAATCACCTGCGAAAAAGCCAGCGAGTAAATTAAGTTATAAATTGCAGCGTGAATTGGATGCACTGCCCGGGCAAATTGAGCAATGGGAAGCGGAACTGTTGGAATTATCCAACCAAATGGCCCAGCCGGAATTTTACAACCGCTCCCCTGAAGCTATTGCAGCGGCAAGCCAAGTGATTGCCGATAAAGAAGCAGCTTTGCAGGTGGCTTATCAGCGTTGGGATGAATTAGAAAATCTTAAGGGCGAATAATCTATTAACCCGGCAGTATTGAGTGCCGGGTTAATAGAACTGAAAAAGGCGTTCAATTTGATCCGCCTGTTAGATGCAGGCAATCAGTCTAAGTCATTGCAGACAGGCCGTGAATGCATGCCTATGAGCCGATCAAAAACTGCATTTTCTCCGGCTGATAATTGGGCATTTGGCCCGCCAGATACGAATGACTGTCTTCAGTCAGGGTGTTAAACCATGGTTAATTATTTAAAACTGTATTGGCTTTTTCTGATCGTGGCACTAAGTTTTTCTGCCCAGGCTTCGGCGGCAGAAATCACAACACAGACAAAAATAGGCCCGGTTAAAATTGCTGGGCTTTGGCAGCAGGGGGAATTGTTACATGGCCAAGCGCCAAGCGGCGCCCAAGTGGAATTTTTAGGCCAAAAGCCGGTTATCCTGCCCGACGGGCGTTTTTTGCTTGGGCTTGATCGCGATGCACCTGCAAGGGTGAGTATTCGGGTGATACATAAAGGCCAGGCTTGGGAGCAAGCACAAGCCGTTGTGCCCCGCCAGTATAATCTGCAGCGAGTGAACGGCGTGGAAGATAAATACGTTAATCCAGACCCAGCGCAAACCGCGCGCATCGCCCGCGAAGCTAAATTAATTGCCCAGGCCCGCGCCCGCCGGGATGCATTTGAAGCTGCGTGGCAACCTTTTAATTGGCCCGCCAAAGGCCCCATCAGCGGCGTATACGGTAGCCAACGCATTTTTAATGGTGTGCCCAAGCGGCCCCATTATGGAATTGATATAGCAGGGCCGGTGGGGGCAAAAGTATTTGCGCCGCAGGCCGGTTTAGTAACCCTGGCCGAAGCGGATTTGTTTTATTCCGGCGGCACTATTATTTTAGATCACGGCCTGGGGCTGACTTCCACCTGCATGCATTTAAGCAAGGTGTTAGTTAAAAGCGGTGAGCGGGTGAAGCAGGGCGATTTAATTGGCCTGATCGGCAAAACCGGCCGCGTCACCGGCCCCCATTTAGACTGGCGCATGAACTGGCACAACCAGCAGATAGACCCTGAGCCTTTGGTGCGGGGTAAACCTATGCCTGAGGTCAATTAATTACCCGGCAAAATGTTAAAAGCGGCAACAAGAGTGTGATTGTATGATCGATAAAAAATTACTGAGTATTTTGGTCTGCCCCGTGAGCAAAGCGCCCCTAACCTGGGTGGCCGATTCCAACGAGCTGGTGTGTTTGGCAAGCTCCCTTGCCTATCCGGTGCGCGATGGCATTCCGGTGATGCTGGAATCTGAAGCGCGCCAAATAAGCCTTGAGGAAAAAGAAGCCCTCACAGCAAAAGCTAATATTTAACGCCTAACACAGGGGCACGCCATGAGTGAGAAAACTATTTTCAGCCGCATTATCGACGGCGAGATTCCCAGCCAATTTATTTACCAAGATGAGCTATGCGTGTGTATAAAAGATATTGCACCCCAAGCGCCTGTGCACTTATTAATTAGCCCCCGCAAACCCATCCCGCGCCTGGCGGACGCTACGGCGGAAGATAAAGCGATCCTGGGGCATTTAATGTGGGCGGCCGGAGAAATTGCCCGCCAGCAGGGGGTGGCTGAAGCCTTTCGTCTAATTGTCAACAATGGCGCTGGGGCGGGGCAGACGGTGTTTCATCTGCACCTGCATTTAATGGCCCAGAGACAATTTCATGAAGGCCAGATGTGGGAATAATTCAGGTTAATTAAGCTTTTCCGGCTGCAATTGCAGTTGTGTAGGATGCTTGCAATCTAGGCTGAATTAAACTCTTAGGGCAAAAAAAATCCCCGCGGCCTTTACAGGTGGCGGGGATTTTTTATGAGTGGTTTAAGTGTTCTTGGTTTCTTTGGTATTTACCTTAATATGCAGCTCGCGCAATTGCAGTGTATCCACCACCCCCGGTGCATCGGTCATTAAACAGGCAGCGGATTGGGTTTTCGGGAAGGCGATAACATCGCGAATGGAGTCGGATTTGGTCATCAACATAATCAGTCGATCCAAACCAAACGCCAAACCGCCGTGGGGTGGCGCGCCGAATTTTAACGCATCCAGCAAGAAGCCAAATTTCTCCCGCTGCTGTTCGGGCGTAATGCCGAGAATTTCAAACACCGCCTGCTGCAGGTTTTGATCGTGAATACGAATGGAGCCGCCGCCAAGTTCCGTACCGTTTAATACCATATCGTAGGCGCGAGACAGAGCAGGGGCGGGGTTGGCTTTAAGTTCTTCAATGCTGCAGGAGGGTGAGGTAAACGGGTGGTGGCAGGCGCTTAAACCCTGCTCGGTTACTTCGAACATGGGGAAATCCACAACCCACAGCGGCGCCCATTCGCAGGTATACAGGTCTAAATCCGCACCTAATTTACAGCGCAATGCGCCGAGGGCTTCAGAGACAATTTTGCCGTTGTCGGCGCCGAAGAAAATAATATCGCCGTTTTGGGCATTGACGCGGTTTAAAATTTCCCGGCGCACTTGGGGCGGTAAGTGTTTAACAATCGGCGACTGCAGGCCTTCTTCCAGATCGTTAATGTCGTTCACCTTGATATAGGCAAGGCCCTTGGCGCCATAAATGCTGACAAATTTGGTGTAATCGTCGATTTGTTTGCGGGAGAGTTTCTCGCCGGCACCTGGAACATTTAAAGCGGTAACGCGGCCTTTGGGATCTTTGGCAGGGCCTGCGAAAACTTTAAATTCAACCTCATCCATCAGGTCTTTAATTTCCACTAGCTGCAGGGGAATGCGCAGGTCCGGTTTGTCTGAGCCGTATTTTTCCATGGCTTCAGAAAATGGCATGCGGGGGAATACACCTAAATCCACCTGAATCAGGTTGGCGAATAAATCGCGGATCATACCTTCGGTGACGGCCATGATCTGCTCCTCGTTCATAAACGAGGTTTCGATGTCGATCTGAGTAAATTCCGGTTGGCGGTCAGCCCGCAAATCTTCATCGCGGAAACATTTGGCGATTTGGTAATAGCGATCGTATCCGGCCACCATTAACAATTGTTTAAACAATTGCGGCGATTGAGGCAGAGCAAAAAATTTTCCCTCGTGGGTGCGCGAGGGCACTAAATAATCCCGCGCGCCCTCGGGCGTTGCGCGGGTGAGGATAGGGGTTTCGATATCCAAAAAGCCATTTGCGTCGAGATAATTGCGCATTAAATTGGTGACTTTGGAGCGAAAGCGCAGGTTGTTTTGCATCTGATTGCGGCGCAAATCAATGTAGCGATAACGCAGGCGCACATCTTCACCTACATTGCTGGCATCAAGGGGGAAGGGTGGAGTTTCCGCTGTGTTGAGAATGGCCAACTCAAGGCCATAGACTTCAATTTCCCCAGTGCCCATATTTTTATTGACGGTGTTGGGGGAGCGGGCGCGCACTTTACCGCGCACCTGTAATACATATTCAGAGCGAACGCGATTGGCGAGTTCAAAACTGCTTTTCGCGTCCGGGTCAAATACCACCTGCACAATACCATCGCGGTCGCGCAGATCGATAAAAATAACACCACCGTGATCGCGGCGGGTGTCCACCCAACCGCATAACTGGACTTCTTTATCTATATCGGCGGCCCGGAGGGCGCCACAATAAACGCTGCGCATGGTTTGTACCTATTCGATGGAGTTTATTCTTTGCTGGACGAGGCCGCAGGCGCTGGCTCTTTCGCGGCGGCTGGCGGTTTCTCAGCACTGGCGGACGTACCGCTTTCGCCCTTGTCCACTAAATTCTTTTTGTTGCCTGATTTGTAGTCTGTTTCATACCAGCCGCCGCCGGCTAAACGAAATCCCGGCGCTGATACTTTTTTTACTAGAGTGTTGGCGTTGCACGCTGGGCACAAGCTGAGCGGTGCATCACTTAATTTTTGCAGCGCTTCTAGCTCGTGGTGGCAGGCGGTACATTGGTACTCATAAAACGGCATGCGAAACCTCGGTCTTGATGGGGAAACAAAAATCACGGCCGCGCAGGCCCATGCTGGGGCGCGGGGCGCGCATTATACATGAGCCGCCCACCCACAAAACACCGCTAATGGCGACTAAAAATAGGGCTTGTTGCACCTGAGTCCACGCCCCTGAATGCGGCATCTTTGGAAGCCTTTGGAAACAGGGGTTTACCGGTGTTTGCATAATCATCGCGGCAGCAGGCTTGGGGCTGTGCACTTGTGCCCCTTAGGTGTTTGCGTATATCCCATCGAGCGGTGGAAAAGATGCGTTACAGCAGATTTACACCCTTTGGTTATTGTCAGTGGCACTGCGAATTGCCACGCAATATTTTGCGTAAGCAGGATAAGAGGCGCTTTGATTGAAGACTTTTTATCCGTTATGGGTGTTACAGGCGGTGCAACAGAGCAGAAAAATGCCCTAAAAAGAGCAGTGCGGGTGGCTTATTTTGCTTATTGCGGTTGAATATGTGCGTTTTTCTATGCTTTTTGCACGCGCGGGGTTGCTTGAATGAATACAATACTCTATAAATATTGCATAAAATAACGTCGTATTTCCATTCCAAAAACCATTGAGGTTCATACCATGGCAGCCCCCAAAGCTAAAAAACCCGCTCCCAAAAAAGCTCCAGCTAAAGAAGCCGTAAAAAAAGTTGCTAAAAAAGTCGAAGCTAAACCCGCCAAGGCGCTCGCCGGTGTTAAAGAGCGCTTTTCTAAAGCTGAGTTGCTCACACACATTGCTGAAGCGACTAGCCTGAGCAAAAAAGATGTGGCAGGTGTTATTGATACACTGGCCAATGTAATCGAAGCGCACATTGGCAAAAAAGGCTGTGGCGAGTTTGTACTGCCAGGCATTTTAAAAGTGGCCACTGTGAAAAAAGCCGCTAAAAAAGCGCGTAAGGGCATCAATCCGTTCACTGGCGAAGAGACCACATTCAAAGCCAAGCCAGCCAGTATTGCGGTTAAAATCCGTCCACTGAAAAAACTCAAAGCTATGGTTGAATAAGCTGATCGAGCGTTTTTTAGCTGTCTACAGGCTCAAAAGCGCCGAGCGGTTTCAACTTTAGTGGCTTCCTAAAAGCCAGACTAAAAAAATGCTGCCTTACGCAGCATTTTTTTTGCCTGCTAATCTGGGCTCATTTCCTCCTGCTGTCTGCTCCCGTGTAGGCGCATTGCTGTGTATTTGCCTGTTTATTCAGCGTAAACAGCCTATGTTTTAACCTAAAAACCGCAGTAGGATTTAACTGCGGTTTTTAGGTTTAACACTGGCAGCCATACACATTGCCTAACTCCAGTGATCTTGAGCTATAAACCCCTCACCCACCAAAGCGCTGCGCAGTTGATTGATGCGCTGCAGGCGCAGTTCTTCGCTATAACCTGTGGCGGGCAAAAGCCCCCAGATGGGCTTAGGCCAGGCGGGGTCCTGTTCAAAGCGCGCAACATGGTGTAAATGCAATTGGCTCACAATATTGCCAATGGCGGCGACGTTTAACTTTTTAGGCGCGAATAAATCCACCATCACCTCGCTTAAATGGCAGGATTCGCGCATCAGGGATATTTGATCATCACTATCTAAATGGTGAATTTCCCGCAAATCCTCCCGTGCGGGCACCAATATGACCCAGGGATAGGTGGCATCTTTATGGAGAAGCACCCAGGAGAGCGAAAATTTACCGATCAAATAGCTGTCCGCTTTTAACTGAGGGTGTAATTCAAACATGGGTTCTGTACTCCTATGTGCTGTGTCAAATACAATAGCTGCAAAGCCAACCGCTAATGTACCCGTTGAAATATCGCAGGTTTGCACTATCAGTGATAGGGTGCTTTAGTTCTACCTATAAAGTAGGCCAAGTGCATTGGAGGTGAGACCTGCGGACTAGGTACCATGCCCGTGGAGTGAGTGGTTAGCCTTATTCATGTGGTTAAATCACATTTAGCAGTACAGCCCTGTACGCCACGCATTACCGCAGAAAACCCATCAAAAGCGGCTGCGAATATCAACCGCCTTTAAAAAAGCCTATTTTAGTCATAATGAGAAACCCATGCGCACCAGTCAATACTTAATCGCCACACTAAAAGAAACCCCTGCTGATGCCAGCGTTATTAGCCACCAACTGATGCTGCGCGCGGGCATGATTCGCAAATTAGCATCGGGCCTTTATTCTTGGTTGCCCTTAGGGCTGCGTGTGCTGCGCAAAGTAGAGGCAATTGTGCGCACTGAAATGAACAATGCTGGTGCCCAGGAAGTTTTGATGCCCGTTGTGCAACCGGCGGAATTGTGGCAAGAGTCTGGCCGCTGGGAGCAATTTGGTCCTGAACTTACGCGCTTTAAAGATCGTCACAGCAATGGTTTTTGTTTGGGGCCCACCCACGAAGAGGTGATCACGGATTTAATTCGCTCCGAGATTAATAGCTACAAACAATTGCCCGCTAATTTTTATCAAATTCAAACAAAATTTCGCGATGAAGTGCGCCCCCGCTTCGGCGTAATGCGGGCGCGGGAATTTATTATGAAGGACGCCTATTCGTTTCACCCCTCCCACGATTGCCTGTTAAAAACCTATGAGGTAATGCATCAAACCTATTGCGCTATTTTTCAGCGGATCGGCCTTAATTTTCGCCCTGTATTAGCCGATACAGGCTCCATCGGGGGTACAGGTTCCCACGAGTTTCACGTTTTAGCGGACAGCGGTGAGGATGACATTGTTTTTAGTGACGCCAGCGATTATGCCGCCAACATTGAAATGGCTGAGGCGCTTGCTCCCAGTGTTCAAAATGAGCCAAAGCGATCTGCACAAACAGTGGCCACACCCGGCTGCAAAACAATTGACGAGGTGTGCAGCTTTTTACAGGTGTCTGCCGATAAAACGCTGAAAACGTTGATTGTGTTGGGTGCTGCTGATGAAGCGGGCAAACAGCCGTTAATCGCGTTGGTATTGCGTGGTGATCACCAATTAAACGAAGTAAAAGCCAGCAAACTTAAACAACTGGCGGTGCCCTTAACCTTTGCCAGCGATCAGCGGATTGCCGATGAATTGGGTTTGCCAGTGGGCTATTTGGGGCCATTGCAGCTGGGTATCCCGGTGATTGCCGATCGTGCAGCAGCTGCGGCAATTAATTTTGTCTGTGGCGCAAATACTGCCGAGCATCATGTAGTGGATGCGAACTGGGGTGAGAATGCCGCCTTTACAGAAGTTGCCGATATTCGCAACGTAGTAAAAGGCGACCCCAGCCCCTGTGGAAAAGGCCAACTCGATATTAAACGCGGCATTGAGGTGGGCCATATTTTCCAATTGGGCACCAAATATTCTGAAGCCATGAAAGCCCGGGTATTGGATGAAAACGGCAAGGAACAAACTATGGTGATGGGTTGTTATGGCATCGGCGTTTCCCGTGTGGTGGCTGCCGCCATTGAGCAAAATCACGATGAAAAAGGCATTATTTGGCCCCATGCCATAGCGCCATTTCATGTGGCGTTGATACCTATTAATTTACATAAATCCCCTGCGGTCGCCGAAGTCTGTGAAGCCTTGTACCAACAATTAACCGCGGCAGGCATCGAGGTTTTATTTATGGATGAAGCCAAAGCTCGTTTGGGAGCTATGCTCGCTGATGCGGAGTTGATGGGCTTGCCCCATCGCCTGGTGGTGGGTGATCGCGGCCTTGAGCAGGGCGTGGTTGAGTATAAAGGGCGCACGGCAGTTGACAGTGAAAACATCGCTATCGCCGATGTGCTGGCAACCATTAAAAATCGTATGCTCTAGTTTAACAGCTTGTTGAAATACCACCCTGCTCGTAACTATTAAGCACAGCTTATTACCCTCGTAAGCGCGGGTGGCAAATTAAGACAGATTTAGCTAAGCGGCAGAATCGAGAATGCCGCTTGACTAATTCCCCCCAAATTCGTCCCGCGTGAAATTGTGCGAAATATTTATAACCGGCTTAAAGATTGGCGGCAGTTGGCTTGGTGGGGGCCTGGGTTTGGTATAAAACCGTCAAGGCATTTTTAAAATGGTCGAAGTGGTAGGGTTTGCGCAGATAACCGTCTGCGCCAGCCCTTTTGGCCGTTTCTTCATCTTCATTAAATGCAAAGGCGCTGATGACCAGTATTTTCACCGGGTCGTCCTCCGCGCGAATTTCCCTAATTAAATCCAGGCCGCTGGCATCGGGCAGCTGTATATCCATTAAAATACAGGCAAATTTTCCTTTAAACTGACGGTAGAGCGCGCGCGTTTGGGCGCCATTTGCCGCCGTTTTAAAGGGCAGTTCCAGTTTTTTTAACATGCCTTCAATAACCATTTGATTGACCGGATTATCTTCCACGATCAAAACAAAATAATCATTAATAGTCGCTGGGGTTTCTGGTGTTGCGGCAGGCTCCACCGGTGTGCGGGAGTGGGACGAATCGGCGGGCATGATGAGATGGGTATCTGTGGCCGCAATCGCGTTTGCCGGTGGCGCGGTTGCAACGGTTGGTTCGCTTGCCTGTGCCGCACAGCATTCAATAGGGATGGTGCAGCGGGTGCTAAATCCTTTACCTGTATCACTGTCAATTTCTAAGCTGCCATCCATTGCGGCTAACATTTCAATCACTATGCTCAAGCCTAAGCCCACGCCGCCTTTCTGCGAATATTCATTCTGCTCAAAGCGACGGGTTAGCTGGCTAATTTTGGCTCTCTCCACTCCCTTGCCGTTATCGCGGATGTCGAGTTGCAACTCGCCCTGGTTGTTGTGTACAGAGACACAATCGAGGGAACACTCAATCGTGTTGCACTGACTGTGTTTAAGAGCGTTGTTAATTAGGTTGTAAATAATCTGCTTAATTTTGCCTTCATCAGCAATTACCCAAGTGGCTATAGAGGGATTTTGGCTGAATTTCAAAACACATTCTTGTGTACCCTGGACTGCATAATGGTTGGCTATATCCTTTATCAGCGCCTCTAAGCTAAATGCTTTTAATTGCAAAGG
>DAOQGS010000058.1:0-11031 GCA_035338675.1 Cellvibrionaceae bacterium | reverse complement strand
CACTTGGGCCAACTCGGCCAGGATGTCGGGCACCTCCTCTAGTTGCGGCCAGTTGAGCTGAATATTCTGCCGTGTGGTGGCATGGCAGTAGCCCTTATCGTAGTGTCGGCAAATATAAGCGAGCTTACGCAGTTGCACGGCGTTCAACATGCCGTAGGGCACAGCTATGCGCAGCATAGGAGCAAGACGTTGCACGTAGAGGCCGTTTTGCAGCCGAAGCGGCAAAAACTCTTCAGGCTTTAATTTGCCGTCTAGGAAACGCTGGGTTTGAAAGCGGAACTGAGCCACCCGCTCGTGAATAATTTTGCTGTCATGTTCGTCGTAAACGTACACGGTGAGAAATACCTATTTGAAAAAATGCGTCACGCCCAGCACAGGCAGGGCTCGTAAGGGCCTGCAGAATACAGGATTTAAAGACTAGGGGCGAGTAGAGCGGTGCATGCAAAAGGGTAAATACAGGATACAGAGAAACCTAAAAATTGACCGGCGCATAACCCACCTCATAGCGCCCAAGGTACAGCCTGAATTTAGGCACAGGCACGATAGATTTAGTTTCCAAGAAGGAAGAAGAGATGCCCGGAGCCAATACCACGGCATCGTATTGGCGAGGAGCGTATAAGAAGGTGTGGGTCTAGGCAGGTGATCCCTCGGGCTGGATACACCTAGGCTTGATAGAAGCCTTAATGGGCTTTGGCAATTTTCAGTTGGGTACTACCAGAACTTGCCATGACGAAGGTTTTAGCCTCCCGGTAGCTATCACTGGCCGAGGACAAGCGGGCCATGCACTCAAGGCGTTTTGCGCCGGTGGCATCGGAGCAGGCCTCGCGCAATATTTGATAATCAGCAACGATTTTTTTGGCTTCACTCAACGACTGCGCGGCCATCGCATTGCCACTTATCAGCCCTACTAAGACTACCCAAGAACAAAAACCTAAGCGTTTCATAAGCACCTCCAAGACCGAATTGAGCAAAGTATAGGCGCAGAAAAACGGGTAGAAAAGAAACATTTTGCAATTGCAGCAAATAAATTAGTTAGCAGGGTAATTGTCCCAACTAAAGCATTAACGGGCCTTACAAGGCGGTGAGGTCTTATTAACCATTAGAGGTTAACGCTCATACTTTGTTACCAATTTTCTCATCGGGGGAAACAGGTGCGGCGCGAGCTTAAGGAAAATCTTACGGGATGAGGCGGGCAGAGGACGGCGTGTAGCATTGAAAGCGCTGATAATCCTAAAAACCGCAGTTGAACTCGTAGCGAGGTTGACTGCAGTTTTTAGGGTAATTAGCGGCAAATCCCTAAAATGGGCTGGGGGTTTGGGGATTAGCGCGCCCAGCCGGAGAGTTTGCCTTTCAGGCGCAGGGCGGCCTGGGAGTGGATTTGGCTGACGCGGGATTCGGACACCCCCAGAACCAGGCCGATCTCCTTAAGGTTCATTTCTTGTTCGTAGTAGAGGGATAACACCAGCTGCTCTCGCTCGGGCAATTCAGCTATGGCGGCGGCCAGGGAGGATTGCAAATGGGTCTGCGCTACGGACTTGGCCGGATCCTGCAGCGGAGCACTGGAATCATCGGCGGATGCGCAGGATTCTTCATCGTCTATGTCTTCGTTGTAGCTAAATAGGCGGCTGCCTTGGGTGTCGGCTAAAAGGGCCTGGTACTCTTCGATGGACATTTCAAGATGAGCAGCCACTTCGGCATCACAGGCCTCACGCCCTAGGCTTGCCTCCAGGCTCGCCAAGGCTTGGCTGATTTTGCGGGCGTTGCGGTGTACTGAGCGAGGCACCCAGTCGCCCCGGCGCATTTCATCCACCATGGCGCCTTTGATGCGAATGCCCGCGTAGGTCTCAAAGCTTGCGCCTTTGCTGTCGTCATATTTTTGTGCAGCTTCTATTAGGCCCAACATGCCCGCCTGAATCAGATCGTCCAATTGCACGCTGGCAGGCATTCTCGCCAGTAAGTGATAGGCGATTTTTTTTACCAGCGGGGCAAAGGCTTCGATGTCCACTCCTGGCTCCTGATTAACCGCTGCAAAACGCATGGAAAGCCGCGCTGCTGTCACATGCCACCACTGGCGGAGGCAACGAGCCGCTCAAAAAAGAATTCCAGATGACCGCGAGCGCTGTTCTGCACCGGCCATTGATCGATGCGCTGGGCAATAAAACGAATCGCCTGCGAGGCCTTACAGCGGGGGGCGAATTCCAGCAGGGCTTTGCGTTTTTGCACGGCTTTACGCACGTTTTCATCAAAGGGCACTGGCCCTAAATACTGTAAAGAAGCGTCTAAGAAGCGCTCGCAGACGGCGTTGAGTTTATTAAACAGGGCGCTGCCCTCCTGCAGGGTGCGGGTCATATTAGCTATAACTTTAAAGCGGGTAATGCCGTGTTCGGTGTTGAGTAATTTCATCAGCGCATAGGCGTCGGTGATACTGGAAGGCTCATCGCACACCACGATTACCACTTCCTGGGCGGCGCGTACAAAGCTGGTGACGGTGTCGGAAATACCTGCGGCGGTGTCGATGACCAGCACGTCGATTTGATCAGAGAGTTCACTGAAGGCGTGCACTATGGCGGCGTGCTCCTGGGCGGAGAGCTTCACCATGTTTTGCAGGCCCGAGGAGGCCGGCACAATTTTCAAACCGGCCGGGCCGTTGAGCATCACCTCGCGCAAGTCTCGCTCGCCGCTGAGCACATCGGCCAGGGTAAAACGCGCCTGCAACCCCAATAATACATCCACATTGGCAAGCCCAAGGTCCGCATCCAGCAGTACTACCCGGCGGCGCATCTCGGCCAGGGCGATGCTTAGGTTGACGGAGAGATTAGTTTTGCCCACGCCACCCTTACCACCGGTGATCGCGACAACTTTTACGGGACGACTTGCCATCATGCAACTTACAACCTTTCTGTTGGCTCACCGGGCAGACCACGCCGGGTGTTGCTGTTTTTGAGTATAGATGCTTTGCTCTTGGGCGCTCTAAATTCCGCACCCGCCCTAGCTAAGCCCCACGCTGCTCTCCTGTGCGCTTTCCTGTTTGGCCAGATTCACCGCCTTGGCCACTAAAGACTGGGCGGAGGCCACGGCTATGTCTTTGGGGATCTCTTGGCCGAAGGTGGTGTACAACAGAGGAATGGCCTGTTGGATGACCACGCTGATGGCCTCGCCGAGGCTTGCGGTCTCATCAATTTTGGTCAACACGCAACCAGCTAAGCGGCGGGCCTTATAGGCGTGGGCGCTGGCTTTGAGGGTTTGCACTTGGCTGTTGCCCGCCATCACCAATACCCGCTGCACGCTTGGGCAGGCGGCCAAAATAGCCTCTTGCTCCCGCAGCAGTGGGTCGCCCTGCCGGAACCCGGCTGTATCAATGAGAATCAGTGGATAGGCTTTAAGGCTCGCCAGCACGCTGGGCAATGCTCGCTCTTGGTCGATAATGCGCACCGGTACATTGAGGATGCGGCCTAGGGAGCGCAGTTGATCTTGCGCGCCCACCCGGTAGGTATCGGTGGTGACAAGGGCCACCTTGCCCTGGCCGTGAGCCAGTACATAGCGGGCGGCCAATTTGGCGATGGTGGTGGTTTTGCCCACGCCGGTAGGGCCGACAAAGGCAAACACGCCACCTTGGTCGATGGGGTCCGTACTCTGCACCGGCAATCTAGCTACCAATTCGTTGAGGGCTTCCCGCCAGGCGAGATTTAACCGGGGCTGATTGGCGCAGTGCTGGCACAGGCGCTCCACCAACTCCGCACCTATGCCCAAACGCTGTAACTGCTGGCCGAGGGCGTAGTGCCCGGCACTGGGCTTACTGGTGAATTCTTCGGTGGAGGCGGGCCAGTGGCGCAAATGGCGCTCTAGCAGGCTGCGCATATCGGCGATTTCCGCCTGTAGTGCGTTGAGCCGGGTGTCGTCGCTGCGGGCCACCGGGGCTCGCTCCTGCAGCTGGCCCACCTGGGCGGCCAAATTCGCCAACTGCCCATCGGGCCTGGCCTCGTCTTGCAGGGGGGCAGGCTTAACCGCCACCAGCTGATCAAAGCCAAAATCAAATTCGAAGGGGTCGGCGGTCTCTGCCGGGCTGAGGCCTGATACCCGCGGCTCAATACGGTTGGGCTTATCAAACCGCGCGACGGTTTCGCTGGCGGCCGCGGGCGGCAGGCTTGGCTCGGCGCGCTGACCGGCCAGCAATTCACCGATGGGGCGATTGGCCGCCTGGGCGGATTTTTTCGCCGCCAGCATACGGGCGCGGGCAGCTTCAATTTCTTTGGCCAGGGCCACGGCCCGCTCAGCTTGCGAGTTGACGGGGGGAGCCAGGGGCGCTTGGGGTTTGGCGGGCAGACGGGTATCCGGCTGCCAGTCCCGGTCGGAGATCAGGGGGCGGTCGAGGTCGGAGTCGAATTGCTCGCCGAACTGTTTGCGAGCGTCGTAGCCGCGGGTGGGAATGTCCAGCTGATCCGCCGTCAGAATTTCCACACCCTCTTTTATGCGCTTACTGGAGAGGATGATGGCCTCCGGCCCCATTTCTTGGCGAACCAAATCCAGGGCCCTGCGCATATCGGGTGCTACGAAACGCTTTACAGTCATGACTCATTCCTCCGCCGCGTTACTGCGGCTTGGCTTCCGCACCTACGGTCGCCTCTATGGTGATTTGTTTGTTGTCGGGTACTTCGTTGTAAGCCAGCACTTGCATGTCCGGCAGGTTGTAGCGCACGAAGCCTGCCAGCATGGCGCGAATGGGCGCGGCCACCAGCAGTACTTGCGGCTTGCCTTGCGCTTCTTGTTTTTGCGCGGCCTTAACGAGGGAGTTGTTCAATCGTTCGGCCAGGCGCGGTTCAATAAAGGAGCTGCCATCGGCGCCAGCTTTTTGTGCCTGCTGATAGGACTGAAGCAACAAGTGTTCCAGGGATGGTTCAAGTGTTATGCAAGGGATGGAAAGGTCACTGCCCACGATGTTTTGCACGATTTGACGGGCCAGCGCCACGCGGGCGTGGCCCACCAGGGTGGCGATATCTTGACTTTTGTCGCCGGAGGCCGCCAAGGCTTCGGCGATGGAGCGGCGGTCGCGAATGGCCACCTGTTCCCGCAGCAGGTTTTGCAGAACTTTCAGCAGGGTATTCAGGCTGATGGTGCCGGGCACCAGCTCCTCCACCAGCTTGGGGGATTTTTCGGCCAGCAAATCCAGCCATTTTTGGACTTCTTCATGGCCGAGCAGCTCGTGGGTGTGTTTTTGGATAATTTGGTTGAGGTGGGTAGCCACCACGGTGCTGGCGTCCACCACTGTGTAGCCGAGGGTTTGCGCCTGATCCTTGAGGGATTCGTCAATCCAAATGGCTTCTAAGCCAAAGGCTGGGTCCTGGGTTTTAGCGCCCGGCAGGGGGCCAAACACCTGGCCAGGGTTAATGGCCATATGCCGGTCGGGGAATACTTCGCCCTCCCCTAGGGACACCCCCATGAGGGTGATGCGGTAGGCGCTGGGCAGCAGCTCCAGGTTGTCGCGAATGTGTACCGGCGGCACCAGAAAGCCTAAGTCCTGGGACATCTTTTTGCGCACGCCTTTGATTCGCCCCAAGAGCTCCCCACGCTGGTTTTTATCCACCAGTGGAATCAGCCGATAACCCACCTCAAGGCCGAGAATATCCACGGCGGTGACATCATCCCAGGACACCTCCACGGTTTCCGACTGCGCCGAAGCCCGGTGCTCTAAAGCCGCTATGCCCGTATTCATAGGCGCATTGCCACTGCCGCCCATGGGCGCAGGCGCCGGGCGCGGCATGCCTTGGGGGCGGCCCTCTTCTACCACCTCAGCTTGTTGGCTGCGAAAATGAATGAAATAGGCCAGGCCCGCGCAGACCATTCCCAGGCCGATAAACGCCACATGGGGCATACCGGGAATGGAGCCCATGATGAACAGAATAACCGCCGAAACCCCCAGGGCTTTGGGGGAGGCGAACATCTGGCTGAATACCTGGGAGCCCATGTCCTGGGTGGTATTCACCCGGGTGACGATAATGGCGGAGGCGGTGGCCAGCAGTAGCGAAGGAATCTGCGCAACCAGGCCGTCACCGATGGTAAGCAGAATGTATTTTTGCAATGCGTCTTGAAATTCCAAGTGGTGTTGCACCAGGCCGACAATTAACCCGCCGATGATGTTAATAAACAGAATCAAGATCCCGGCGATGGAGTCGCCGCGCACAAATTTGCTGGCACCGTCCATGGAGCCGTAGAAATCCGCCTCGGCGGCCACTTCAACCCGGCGCTTGCGGGCCTCGTCTTGGTCGATCAGGCCCGCGTTTAAATCCGCGTCGATGGCCATTTGTTTACCGGGCATGGCGTCCAAGGTAAAGCGCGCGCTCACCTCTGAAATCCTTCCTGCGCCCTTGGTGACCACCACGAAATTGATAATCATCAGGATGATGAACACCACCAAACCCACCGCGTAGTTGCCGCCGATCACCACCTCACCGAAGGCCTCAATCACCTTACCCGCGGCGTCGCCCCCCTTGTGGCCTTCCAGCAACACCACCCGGGTAGAGGCCACGTTGAGGGCCAGGCGCAGCAGGGTGGCCACCAGCAAAATGGTCGGGAAAACAGCGAAGTCTAGGGGCCGCAGGCTGTAAATACTGACCAGTAACACCACGATGGAGAGGGCAATATTGAAGGTGAAAAAGGCGTCCAACAGGAACGGCGGCATGGGCAGAATCATCATGCCCAGCAGCATCAAAAGCAGAATCGGCACCGCCAAATTGCCGTGCCACAGGCCCCTAAACCCCGCCAGGGCGGAGTCCCGCGTCATGGTGGAGGGCAAGCCTCGTAAATGCGTAAAAATCGATTCGGCCATAGCCCGTAAACCCCAGCGACAACTAATTGACGAAACCTCGTCATTTGCGGGGTTAGGGCAAAATGTATTCCCACCTCTGACGGCGCCTAAAAAAAGTCATTTTCAGTGTCGATCTGCTTAACATTTAAGCTGTCACCCATGTCTTTTATGGTCTTTAATAGATTGTTTTTCATACAAAATATATTTATGGTTCCCATATTGCTGGTGGCAACCATCCCCGAACCTCAGCCGAGACTCCCGTTATGAAAAATCTAGTTGCCGTGATGACCGCCCTGGCACTGACTTCCCAGGCTTCCGCCAGCGTTTTAACCGAAGACTTCAGCGATGTGCCCGGCTGGGAATCCAACTGGTTTGGCACCCAGTCCAATGCCAAGAATTACTATGGAGTTAAAGGCTTCGGCAACGCGACCCGCAACTCCAACCAAGACGGCCTGTGGATCGACGACAACGACGGCATTAGTCACGAGAGCGATCTCACCATCCTATTCAACGATGTATTCGCCGCCTCCCTCACCAGCTTCAGCCTGGATCTAGCCAGTTACATCACCGACACCAACATAGTATTTTTTGACGCCCTGGGTAATAACCTTGCCACCCAAGCCGTGACGCCAACCTACGGCGCTATGCAGCTTCCCGGCCTCTACCAGAGCTTCACCGTGAGCTCGGCCACGGGTATTGGCGGCTTCTCGCTGATTAACTTCGCCAACACCAGCGTTGAGGGCAATGTCAGTATTGATAACCTACTGGCCATCACCAACGACGCCCCCAGTGTTTCAGTGCCCGAACCCACCAGCCTGATTCTGTTGGGCTTGGGCGCCCTTGGCCTCATCGCCCAGCGCCGCCGCCTGGTTTAACTCCCTCCAAACGCCCGTGAAACGGCAGCAACCCGCAAGGTTGCTGCCGTTTTTGTTTTGCGGCAGGAAATGGCCTAAAGAGAAACTGCGGCCGATTAGGGTTAGAATGCCGCCTTTTGAACGAGGGGCCTGTGTATGGAGCGTGATGAAATCACCCACTTTGGATTCCAATCGGTAAAAGCAGGCGAAAAAGCCGCCAAAGTCGCCTCGGTCTTCCACTCGGTGGCCGCTAAGTACGATGTGATGAACGATGTCATGTCCCTAGGCATTCACAGGCTCTGGAAGCGCTTGACCATCGAGGCCGCCGGCGCCCGCGCAGGCCATAAAATTCTGGATATCGCAGGTGGCACCGGGGATTTAACCGCTCAGTTTGCCCGCATAGTCGGCCCCGGCGGCGAGGTGGTATTAGCGGATATCAACGCCTCTATGCTGGGTGTGGGGCGGGATAAACTCATCGATCAAGGCCTGGTGAATAATCTCTCTTTTGTACAGGCGGACGCCCAGCACCTGCCCTTCCCCGACAATTATTTCGACTGTATTACCATCGCCTTTGGCCTGCGCAACGTAACCGATAAAGACCTGGCCTTAGCCTCTATGTTTCGGGTGCTCAAACCCGGCGGCAAGCTGCTGGTGCTGGAGTTCTCCAAACCCCACAACCCCCTGCTGGCCAAGGCCTACGATCAGTACTCGTTCCACCTGCTGCCCTTAATGGGCAAGCTGGTAGCCAATGATGCCGACAGTTATCGCTATCTGGCGGAGAGCATTCGCATGCACCCGGATCAAGCCACCCTCAAAACCATGGTATTAAACGCAGGCTTCGCCCGCTGCGAGGTACACAACTTCACCGGCGGCATAGTGGCCCTGCACAAAGGCTTCAAAGCATGAGCCTGCCGCTCATCGGCGCCGGTTTGCGCAGCGCCTTAGAAGCCGCCCTCAACTCTGCCCTGAGCCTGGACCCGGCGAGCCAGCGCAGGCTGGAGGACTTGGCCGGAAAATCCGTGCAACTGGAGATCACCGACCTGCGCCTTAACTGGTGCCTGCACCTTAACTACCCTCTGTTGCTGCTGGAGGCGGGCGCAGAGACGGCCGCCAACAGCCGCTTGAGTGGCAAGCTGCAGGACTTTGTGGGCCTAGCCCTGAAGGATTCGGCGAGCCTTAGCCACAGCGGCGTCAGCCACGCCGGGGATATTCAACTGCTCAACACCTGCATACAGCTGTTTAAAAACCTTGAGCTGGATTGGGCCGGGGTGGTGAGCGAGCACCTTGGCCCGCTGCCGGGGGCCTTGGTGGATCAACTGTATGAGGCCTGCGGCACGCTAAAACAAACCCTCGCAAAACTGCCGCCCTTCTTAGGCGACTATGTTCAGAACGAGCTGCAACTGGTGCCGAGCAAACCCCAGCTTGATCTGTTCACCCAGGATATTCACGAATTGCGCAGCCGCGCTGACCGACTGACCGCCAGAATCGAGCGCCTTGATGCCCGCCTGGACCAGGAACGCCAAAAACCGCATGTTTGAAAGTTCACAACGCCTGCTGACCATACTTCGCGTCTTCGCCCGCTACCAGCTGCTTGAGCTGCTGCCCGAGGAGTACCAAAAGCCCTGGCTTAAACTGCTGTTTGCCTGTTTTAAGCGCGATGCCCTCAAACTTCCCCGCGGTGAGCGGCTGCGCCTAGCCTGCCAGGATCTGGGGCCGATTTTTGTTAAGTTCGGCCAACTGCTCTCCACCCGGCCAGACTTAATTCCGCCGGATATTTGCTTGAGCCTGAACCAGCTGCAGGATCGAGTGGCGCCCTTCCCCAGCGAGCAATTTGTCGCCCTGGTGGAAGAGGCCCTAGGCCAGCCGGTTGCGGTTCTGTTCAGCGAGTTTTCCCTGGAGCCTTTAGCCAGCGCGTCCATCGCCCAGGTGCACTGCGCCCGCTTACACAGTGGCGAGCAGGTGGTGATCAAGGCCGTGCGGCCGGGTATTGAGTCCACCATCCACAGCGATTTAAGCCTGATGCTGGTGCTGGCCCGCTGGATTGCGGCGCTCAACTCCGACGGCAAGCGGCTTAAACCAGTAGAGGTAGTGGAGGAATACCGCAACACCATTTTGGATGAGCTGGATTTAATGCGCGAAGCGGCCAACGCCGCCCAGCTAAAGCGCAACTTCACCCCCCCTAGCCAACTGTATGTACCCAAAATGTACTGGGATTATTGCCGCACTAATGTGCTGGTGATGGAGCGCATCTGGGGGGTTCAGGTGACGGACATCAAAGGCATAACAGCCGCCGGGGTGGACTTAAAAACCCTCGCCGAATTGGGCGTGGAGATATTTTTCACCCAGGTGTTTGACCACAATTTTTTCCACGCCGATATGCACCCGGGCAATGTCTACGTCAGCACCAATAACCCCCGCTCCCCCCATTACATCGCCCTGGACATGGCCATTATGGGCAGCCTTACGCGGGAGGATCAGTATTACCTGGCGCGCAATTTACTGGCCATGTTCAGAAGGGATTACCGCCAGGTGGCCGAGCTGCATGTGGTGTCCAACTGGGTGCCCAAGAACACCTCGGTGGCGGCGTTTGAATCCGCCATTCGCTCGGTATGCGAGCCGATTTTTGCCAAACCCTTGAAGGACATCTCCTTCGGCCAGGCGCTGATCTCCCTATTCCAAACCGCCCGCCGCTTTAATATGGAAATTCAGCCCCAGCTGGTGCTACTGCAAAAAACCCTTTTGAACATAGAAGGCTTAGGCCGCCAGCTCTACCCGGAGCTGGACCTCTGGGCCACCGCCCACCCGTTTTTAGAGCGCTGGGTGCAAAGGCGCTACCACCCGAAAACCCTCTGGAAAGAACTCAAACGCCAGGCGCCGGACTGGCTGGAGCAATTGCCCACCCTGCCTCAGCTCAGCCTAGACGCCTTGCACAGCGCCAAAACTCTGGCTGCTATAGCGCCGGATGTGCAGGCCCTGGCCAGAAGCCTTGAACAGCGCGAACGCAGACGGCCCTGGCGGGCCGCCGCTGCTGTGTTGTGTGCGCTGAGCTTCACCGCCCTCGCCCTGCGTTTTGGCGGCGGCTTTGGTTTGGGTGATTGGTTGGTGCTGTGCCTGGGGTTTTTGGGTGTGATGTTGGCGATTATTAGCCGGTAAGAATTGCGGCGAGGTTTGCGCTTGCGTGCAAATTTACGGCGTTAAGGAAAACGCCTGCCAAAGCGTAGGTTGGAGGAGCGCAGCGACTTCCGACATCCCGCCAAGTCCCTGCTTGCCTTGCCTTGCCTTGCCTTGCCTTGCCTTGCCCAGAGTTTATGCGGGCGGTTGGATGTCGGAAGTCGCTGCGCTCTTCCATATATGGACTCCCCCAATATTGCCAGT
>DAOQGS010000057.1:0-11085 GCA_035338675.1 Cellvibrionaceae bacterium | reverse complement strand
CATCAGCTAACTACTTCACTATCTTATCAAGGCCCCGCAGCCTGCTGCGGGGCCTTTTTTATGTGCGTCTTTATGTTGCTAAATACTTATGTACCCGGTGAATTGCCGTCGAGTTTGCCTGAAGTTGTACCTATAAAAACCGCCGGGAGGCAGAGGTGAGTAACGTCGCGCGCTATACACCCGGCTGCGAACTTAAGCCTGGCATGACGCCACCGGAAAACGCCCAGCGCTGGGCATTGATTGTGGAATATCTGGGCCGCGACTTTAACGGTTTTGCCCGCCAGGCCACCGCGCCCAATACGGTTCAGCAGCGTTTGGAAACCGCCTTGAGTAAGGTGGCCTGTGAAGAAATTCAGATAATCTGTGCCGGGCGCACGGATGCGGGAGTGCACGCCACTGCCCAGGTGGTGCACTTTGATACCACCCGCCCAAGGCCCAGTAAAGCCTGGGTGCTGGGGGCCAATAGTTATTTGCCCGCCAGCATTCGCGTGCACCAGGCCCTGCCGGTGAGCTGGCACTTCCACGCGCGCTTTTCCGCCCTGGCCCGCACCTACCGGTATTTATTGGCATCAGCCCTGGTTCCCAGCGCCACCTTGGCCGATCAGGTGAGTTGGACCCGCTTTGCCTTGGATCACACCGCCATGCAGCAGGCCTGTGGCTACTTTATGGGGGAGCAGGATTTCACCTCGTTTCGCACTGTGCAGTGCCAGGCTAAAAGCCCGGTGCGCCGCATCGAGCATATTCAGCTGCAGGCTGTGAACGGCCTGTTGGTGTTAGAAATTACCGCCAATGCCTTTTTGCACCATATGGTGCGCAACATCATGGGCAGCCTTATTGAGGTGGGACGCGGCGCCCGCCCGCCGGAGTGGATTGCCGAGGTGCTGGCCGCCCGCGACCGCTCAGTGGCGGCACCCACCGCCCAGCCCGGCGGGCTTTATTTGGTGGATGTCGCCTATCCGCCCGAGTTTGCCATCCCTAAGCTCGCCAAAGGCCCACTACTACTGCCGCAGCAGCTCAGCTGAGGGCGGCCTGTAGTACCGCACGCGGGCGATAGCGGGCCGCAGTGGCGGCGTTAAACAGAGATTTTTAGGTTTAGGCTAAGTCTGGTACTATCGCCGCCCTTTAGTACTTTTTGCCCGGATGTTGCGGCGCACCTGCGCTTAGGGTTCGGTTTTGCTGTGAGGCTCGATTTGGCAGTCAGAATTAAAATTTGCGGCATCACTCGCCTAGAAGACGCCCGCGCCCTCGAACAGCTGGGTGCGGATGCCCAAGGCCTGGTGTTTTACGCCAAGAGCCCCCGTTATCTCGCCGATTTGGCCCAGGCGCGGGCGCTTGCGGACGCCGCCGGGCCTTTTGTTACCAGCGTGGGCCTGTTTGTTAACCCTGCCGCCAGTTGGGTGAATCAGGTGCTCAGCCAGGTGCCATTGCAGCTGCTGCAGTTCCACGGCGATGAAAGCAACGACTTCTGCGCCGCCTTTGCTCGACCTTTTATCAAAGCCTTGCGTATGAAACCCGGCTTAGACCTGGCCGCTGAGATGGGGCAATACCCGGACGCCCAGGGCTTTCTGCTGGATACCTACAAACCGGGGGTGCCCGGCGGCACTGGTGAGGCGTTTGACTGGAGCTTAAGCCCTAAGACCTGCCCGAAGGCCTGGGTGTTAGCGGGTGGCCTCACCCCTGACACGGTGGCCGCAGCCCTCTCTCAGACTGCACCCTATGGGGTGGATGTCAGCGGCGGGGTGGAGTCGGCGCCGGGGGTTAAATGCCACACTAAATTGCACGATTTTATTCAACGGGCGCGGGGGCAATAAGCCTTTCGCCGAACCTATTTCTTTACTACGGAATCGACTTGTGAGCTCACACATACCTGCAGATTTCTCCGCCGTGCCGGATGCCCGCGGTCATTTTGGCCCCTACGGCGGCCGCTTCGTGTCGGAAACGCTTATTTACGCGCTGGACCAGTTAGAGGCCATCTACCAGCGCTTGAAAAACGACCCGCAATTTATCGCGGAATTCGACCGCGATATGGCCCATTACGTAGGCCGCCCTTCGCCCCTGTATTTCGCCGAGAGCTGGACCCGCAAGGTGGGCGGCGCGCAGTTATTCCTAAAACGCGAGGATTTAAACCACACCGGCGCCCATAAAATTAATAACACTATCGGCCAGGCCCTGCTGGCTAAGCACACCGGCAAACAGCGGGTTATCGCCGAGACGGGCGCGGGCCAACACGGTGTGGCCACTGCTACGGTGGCGGCTCGTTTGGGGCTTGAATGTGTGGTCTACATGGGGGAGGAAGACGTGCGCCGTCAGTCCCTGAATGTGTACCGCATGAAGCTTCTCGGCGCCACAGTGGTGCCGGTCACCTCCGGCTCTAAAACCCTCAAAGACGCCATGAATGAAGCCATGCGCGATTGGGTGACCAACGTGGATAGCACCTTTTACATCATCGGCACCGCCGCAGGCCCCCATCCTTATCCGCAGTTGGTACGGGATTTTCAATCCATTATCGGTCGCGAGGCCCGCGCCCAGAGCCTGGCGCAAACCGGTCGCCTGCCGGATGCCCTGGTGGCCTGTGTGGGCGGTGGCTCCAACGCCATCGGCCTGTTCCATCCCTTCTTAAGCGACAGCAGCGTGGCCATGTATGGCGTTGAGGCCGGTGGCCTGGGTATTGATACCGGCAAACACGCCGCGCCCCTCACCGCCGGAATTCCCGGTGTGCTGCACGGCAACCGCACTTATTTGATGGAAGATGAAAACGGCCAGATTATCGAGACTCACTCGGTGTCGGCAGGCTTAGATTACCCCGGCGTTGGCCCTGAACACGCCTGGTTAAAAGATCTCGGCCGCGTGAATTATGTGGCGGTGACGGACGACGAAGCCATGGCAGGCTTCAGGCGCTTAACCCGCGCTGAAGGCATTATGCCCGCCCTTGAATCCAGCCACGCCATCGCCTATGGCGAAAAACTCGCTAAAACGCTGCCGGAGGACGCCATAGTGATCGTCAACCTCTCTGGCCGCGGCGATAAAGATATATTGACCGTCGCCAAGCTCGACGGCATTGAGGTTTAAAGCATGAATCGTATCAACCAAACCCTCGCTAAGCTTAATGGCGAGGGGCGCAAAGCGCTCGCCACTTATCTGGTCTGCGGCGATCCCAAACCCGCCTTTACCCTCACCGCCATGCACGCCCTGGTGGCGGCGGGTGCAGATATCATTGAACTGGGCGTACCCTTTTCCGACCCTATGGCAGAAGGCCCCACCATTCAAAAAGCCCATGAGCGCGCCCTGGCCTTTAACACTAGCCTGCGCACCAGCCTGGAGGTGGTAACCGCATTTCGCAGCACCAACCCTCACACCCCCGTGGTGCTGATGGGCTATGCCAACCCGGTTGAGCGCATGGGCTACGACACCTTTGTGCAAGCGGCTGTCGAAGCTGGCGTAGATGGCCTGTTAACGGTGGATTTGCCGCCGGAAGAGGCCGAAGACTTCAATACAAAAATGCGGGCGGCGGGCCTGGAAACCATTTATTTGGTGGCACCCACCACTGCGCCTGAGCGGGTGCGAGCGATTACGGCGGCGGCTACAGGGTTCGTCTATTACGTGTCACTCAAAGGCGTAACGGGCGCGGGCAATTTGGATGTGACTGACGTCGCGAGTAAATTAGCGGGCATTCGCAGCACCACCCAAACCCCCGTGTTGGTGGGCTTTGGTATTAAAGACGCCGCCTCCGCCAAAGCCGTTGCCGCCAATGCCGATGGTGTGGTGGTGGGCAGCGCCCTGGTTGAGTTGATGGCCGTCCCCAGTAGTGATGACGCTTTGTTGCAGGCGCTTACCGCCAAGGTGCGCGACATCCGCCAAGGCCTTGATAGCCTGTCCTAATGGACACGCCTTTGCCACCTGAGAATATAGAGAACGATATGAGTTGGTTAGATAAAATTGTGCCCGCCGTACGCGCGGTGCGCGCAGGCACCAGCAAAGTGCCGGAAGGCCTGTGGAAAAAATGTGGCAAGTGCGATGCGGTGTTGTACCGCCCGGAGCTGGAAAAAAACCTCGACGTCTGCCCCAAGTGCGACCACCACATGCGCATCAGCGCCCGTAGGCGCCTGGATATTTTTCTCGACCCCCAGGGCCGGGAGGAGTTGGCAACCGACGTGTTGCCCATCGATCGGCTTAAATTTAAAGATATCAAACGCTACAAAGAGCGCCTGACGGCGGCCCAAAAAGAAACCGGCGAAAAAGACGCCTTAATCGCCATGAAAGGCACCCTTAAAGGTATGCCCGTAGTGGCGGTAGCCTTTGAGTTCGCCTTCCACGGTGGCTCCATGGGATACGTGGTGGGCGAGCGGTTCACCCGCGCCGCCCAAGTGGCGCTAAAGGAGCGCTGCCCCCTGGTGTGTTTTTCCGCCACCGGCGGCGCCCGTATGCAGGAGGCGCTGATCTCCCTCATGCAAATGGCCAAAACCAGCGCGGTGATCGAGCGCATGAAACAGGCCGGTGTGCCCTATATCTCGATCATGACCGACCCGGTATACGGTGGTGTATCGGCAAGCCTTGCCCTGTTGGGGGATATCAACGCTGCGGAGCCGGGCGCCCGGGCGGGTTTTGCCGGTCAAGCCATCATCGAACAAACCATTCGGCAGAAGCTACCTAAAGGCTTTCAACGCGCAGAATTTTTGTTGGAGCACGGCGCCATCGACATGATTATTCACCGCAAGGATATGGTGGAGCGGGTAGGCAACTTGCTGGCTAAATTCACCCGCCGCGCGCCTTTGAGTGCTTAATGCCGAGCCTGCCCTTAACGGCATTGGTGCCGCGTTTTACCCAACTGGCCGATTGGCTGGCCTGGCAGGAGACCCTCCACCCCAAGGTGATTGATTTGGGTCTGGAGCGGGTGCGCGCTGTGGCCGCAAGGCTGGATGCCGAATTGGGCGGCGGCCTGCTGGCTCCTAAGGCCCGTACCGTGCTAATCGCCGGGACTAACGGCAAGGGCTCCTGTGTGGCCAGTCTTACTGCGCTGGTGGGCGCGGCGGGCGGCAAGGTCGGGTGTTATACCTCACCCCATCTGCTGCGCTACAACGAGCGCATCGCCATCAACGGCCAGGAGGTGAGCGATGCCGATCTGTGCCGCGCCTTCGCCGCCATCGACCGCGCCCGCGGCGAGATCAGCCTGAGTTATTTTGAATTTGGCACCCTGGCAGCCTATTGGCTGATGGCCCAGGCCGAGTTGGATGTTTGGGTGATCGAAGTGGGTTTGGGTGGCCGCTTGGATGCCACCAATATTCTCGATGCCGACATTGCCATCATCACCTCCATCGCCCTGGATCACGAGGCCTTTTTGGGCAATACGCGGGAGCTAATCGCCGCAGAAAAATTCGGCATAGTCCGCCCGCAGAGTTGTTTGATTTGCGCCGAGTTAGACCCACCGGAGAGCCTTAAGCAGGGCGCAGCGCGGCTTAATTGCCCGGCCGCCTGGGCGGGGCGCGATTTTTCCTGGTCACAGCACGAGGACGGGGCAGTAGACATTCGTTTACCCCCGCCCGGCACCCTGCAGGTACCCCATTTACAGTTGCCCATACCGAGCGTGGCTGCGGCCCTAATGGCTTTTGCCCAGCTGGGATATGCCCTTGATCCGGCTGTGCTGGTGGCGGTGTTGAGCGGGTTGCGCCTGGCCGGGCGCTGGCAGCGGTTTGTTTGGCAGGGCGTTGATATTCTGCTGGATGTGGCCCACAACCCGGCTTCTACCCAAGCCCTGGCCGCTTACCTAGCCCGTGAGGGGGGAGCGTTTGTGTTGCTGATGGGCATGATGGCCGATAAAAATATCGCCGCTAGCTTAAAACCCCTCAATAAGGCTGCCCACTTAATTGCCGTCGGCCTGCCAACCCCTCGGGCTGCCGCTGCCGCTGCCCTGGCAGCTAGCGCCCAGGCCTTAGGTTTTAACACCAGCGCCTATGTGAACCTTGCCGATGCACTGCCCCAAGCGTTGGAGCTGTGCCGCAGCCATAGTGCCCGCTTGGTGATCTGCGGCTCCTTCTACACCCTAGCCGATGCCTACCCGGCACTGGCCGAGCTAGGTGCCTGTGAGGTGCAGTGTGGATGACGGGCTAAAGCAGCGCATAGTGGGCGCACTGGTGTTATTGGCGTTATTGGTGATTTTTTTGCCCGTATTGTTCGATCGCAACCGGGTGGAACCGGTGGACCCCACCAGTCAAATCCCCCCGCCGGTAAGCGTTCCGGCGGCGCCTATTAATGCGCCCCAGGTGGCGAATGTGGCGGAAGCGGACATGGCACCACCGCCCGCCCAGATGCTGGTACCGGCAGAAAATCTAGCGGAAAAGCCCGAGCAGATCGCCGCCCAAACAGCCAAACTCGAAGCGGCCAAAACGGCCAAAAATGACGCCGCTAAAGCCGACAGCAAAAACACCCTGAAATTAACCAAAAGCGAAAGTGTAAAACCGGTTTTAGAAGCCCCTAAACTCAATAACAAAGGCTCTGCCGAAGCCTGGTTATTACAAGCGGCCAGCTACAAAACGGCGGCCCAAGCAAAAAAATTGCGGGATGACTTAGCTGCTAAGGGTTTTAATGCCTATACGCGAGAATTAACTACCCCCAAAGGCCTGGTGGTGCGCGTTTTTATCGGCCCTAAATTTGATAAGGCCACCGCCCTAGAGCAGAAAAAACGCATCGATGAGTTATTTAAACTCAATGTGCTGCTGCTGCCTTATACCCCCAGTAATTAATTACCCCTCTGCACATCCATCGCTTATTAAATTGGCGGCAAAATAGAGCAGAGACGATCTATTTTGCCGCCAATTTAATAAGCCCATATCTATCCCCGGCGTCTTAAATTAAGGCATAAACCCGTTCAGGCGTAGGTTGGAAGAGCGCAGCGACTTCCGACATCAATCCCGCCGAGCCAAATCCTTAGGTTAAGGATTTGGCTCGCCTATATTGCCAAGCTCCATCCAGGCTTGAGAAATGGCAGTTAATCCTTAACTAAATGACATTGCATTCACAAGTGCGGGCGTAGTATGAAATGCCCGCAGAACTAAAGCACCTACTTAATGGCTTCCCGTGGATGCGCGAATCACCGCTAGCTACACAAAAAAGCTGCGAATAATTTTCACATTAAAAAATGAAGATTCCGCGCTGCGGATCAACTGAGGTTACAGGTTTTATAGTTGTAACGACTTTTAGTGGCCGGGAAATAATTTCTATTTGACTCTAAGCCCCTCGTAAATCCTCTGACAATTTTTACCTGCAAAATAGCGCTACAAAGATCTATGGGCCTATCTGCGCGCTAGTACGAATTCAGATTTAACCAGAATTTCCGCTGTTAACTAAGGTTGTTAGGTTTAAGTGCTCAGTCAGTGTCCGCCCACTATTTGTTACATTTCTTCGCGTGCCTGCGCTTGCTACCTGTGGCCTTGTTGTATTGATGGGTTTTGCGAATAGGGTCTGCTGACAGCTGAAAACTTAACGTGTAAGCTGCAGCGCGCGGTTGTGTTTGCCGCTTATCCCATCCACCTGCTAGCCCCTGAGGGTTTTATGTCGCCATCACCGCAGTCGCCTAACGCATCGAACATCTTGGAGCATCCGCTCTATATTCAGCTGTTAAAAACTCGCAAAAAAATAACCAGGCCATTAACCATTGCGGGCTTACTTTCCTATTACGGTTTAATTGTGGCAGGAGCCTTTTACCCTAAAGAACTCGGCCAACCACTGTTTGAAGGTTCGGTGACCTCCTGGGGAATTGTGCTCGGTTTTGCTGTCATTATTGGCTGTTTAATTATTACCTCCATTTATGTGTATTACGCCAATAAATACATCGAGCCTATATTGAAACAATTAAAAGAGCAGGTGAAGCCATGAAATTAGTGCTCGCTTTATTATTTAGCCTGTGCCCATTATGGGCCTATGCCGAAGGCGGTGCGCCAGATCACACCCTGGCCATTATTATGTTTGTTGTGTTTGTAGCCATTACCCTAGGGATTACCTACTGGGCCAAAAACCGGACTAAAAGCGCGGCGGATTTTTACACGGCCGGTGGCGGTATTACCGGGTTTCAAAATGGTTTGGCTATTGCGGGCGATTATATGTCCGCCGCGTCATTTCTCGGTATCGCAGGCTTAGTGTACGGCTCGGGTTATGACGGTCTTATTTACGCCATAGGTTTTTTAGTTGGTTGGCCGCTGGTATTACTGCTTATTGCTGAACCCTTGCGCAATTTAGGTCGTTACACCTTTGCCGATGTGGCCTCGTTCCGTTTGCAACAATCGCCTATTCGCATTCTCGCTGCCAGCGGCTCGTTAATTACGGTGGCGTTTTATCTGATTGCACAAATGGTGGGGGCCGGTAAATTAGTCGAGTTGTTATTTGGTTTGCCCTATTGGGTAGCGGTGGTAACCGTGGGTGTGTTAATGACGCTGTATGTAGTGTTTGGCGGTATGTTGGCCACCACCTGGGTGCAGTTAATTAAAGCGGTGTTATTGTTAAGCGGCGCGTCCTTAATTGCTTTTTTAGTTATGGCGCAATTTGGCTTTAGTTTTGAACAATTATTTGCCTCCGCCGTAGGTGTGCATAAAAAAGGTGCCGCCATTATGGGCCCCAGCGCCCTGGTAACCAGCCCGGTATCGGCTATTTCCGCTATCTCCTTGGGGGTGGCCTTAATGTTCGGCACCGCAGGGTTGCCGCATATTTTGATGCGTTTTTTTACTGTGCGCGATGCGGTGAACGCCCGTAAATCGGTGGTATATGCCACGGGCTTTATCGGCTATTTTTATATTCTCACCTTTATCATCGGCTTTGGCGCCATCGTCTTATTGATTCAGCACCCGGAATTTTTTAAAGACGGCGCCTTAATCGGCGGCACTAATATGGTGGCCATTCACCTATCCAATGCCTTGGGGGGTGAATTATTAATGGGCTTTATTTCCGCAGTAGCCTTCGCCACTATTTTGGCTGTGGTAGCGGGCCTTACTTTGGCGGGCTCCACGGCCATTTGCCACGACCTCTACGCCAAGGTAGTACTCAAGGGTGTGCACAACGAGAAAAAAGAAATGCTCGCCTCTAAAATTGCCACGGTGGGCCTAGGTGTTATGGCGGTGGGCCTGGGCATTATTTTTGAGAAACAAAACGTGGCCTTTATGGTGGGCTTAGCCTTTTGCGTGGCGGCCAGCTGTAATTTCCCCATTCTGTTATTAAGCATGTATTGGAAGGGCTTAACCACCCGTGGCGCCCTCTGGGGCGGCGGCAGCGGATTGGTGTTGGCGCTGGTGTTAGTGATTATTGGGCCGACGGTTTGGGTGGATGCACTGGGTAATAAAGAAGCCATTATTCCTATTAAAAACCCCGCGTTGTTTTCCGTGAGCTTGGCGTTTTTTATGTGCTGGCTGATGTCCATCACCGATAAATCGGCCCAGGCAAGTGCGGAGAAAGCGCAGTTTGACGACCAAAATGTGCGCGCGCAAACGGGCTTGGGCATACATGTCAGCGGTAGCCATTAGGGGCTGATGGCAAGTAAAGCGGCGCCTTAGGCGCCGTTTTTTTTGTGTTTTGGGTGTTGGGCACTATAGTGATACACAGCGCGTTTTTGCCCATCACCATCCTATGCGGGAGATAATTAATGAGTAATTTAACCACACGAACCTTGACGCAGGCGTCTTACCGATTGGGCAAATGCCTGCCCTGGGTGGCGGCGCTGGCCGCCATGAGTTGGATGAGCAGCACCTGGGCGGGCGAATTTAAATGGCCGAAGAAATATCAGGCGGCAGTTAGCCTGTCTTATGACGATACGCTGGATTCTCAGTTAGATAATGCAGTGCCGTCTTTAAATAAATTTAATATTAAGGGCACTTTTTATTTGATAGAAGCGGCGCCTGCGTTGCAAACCCGCCTAGAAGCTTGGCGCAAGGTGGCTCAGCAGGGCCATGAGCTGGGCAATCACACGCTGTTTCACCAGTGCTCTAAATCCCAGCCGGGGCGGGATTTTGTGTTGGAAAAAAACAATCTGGATAAAATCAGCCTGGATCAAATGGTGGACCAGGTTAAATTGGCCAATACCTTTTTATTCATGCTCGATGGCAAAACCGAACGCACCATGACCACCCCCTGTTTAGATAAAAAAGTCGCCAATGGCGAAAATTATGTAGAGGCGGTGCGCACTTTATTTGTCGGGATTAAAAATACCGGCGGCAGCGGTGTGACTGAGGATATGAATACGCTCGATCCTGCCTATGTCAGTGTAACCCTGCCGTCTAATATCACCGGCAAAGAATTAATTGCCATAGTGGAGCAGGCGGTGGCAAAAGGCACCATGGCTAATTTTACCTTCCACGGTATTAATGGCGACTATTTAACGGTTTCTAATCAGGCCCATGAAGAGTTATTAAGTTATCTGGCGGCCCACAAAGACACTATCTGGACGGATACGTTTATAAATATCATGAAATATGTGCGCAAAGAGCGGAAAATTTAAAGTAATACTCTGCTAGATTTGCAAAAACCGGCCCCAGGCCGGTTTTTTTATTTGCGGCGGCGCTTGATTGTGTGGTGATTAATCCAAACGCTTTTTAAACCGCAGGGATGCCACCAACAAACCGGCAAAACAAAATAACACTAACCAGCTTAAATCAAATGCAAGGTCGCCAAGGCTTGCCGAGCGCAGCACCACGGCGCGAATGCAGCGCATAAAATGGGTGGCGGGTAATAGTTCTGCTACATACTGGGCTACCACCGGCATAGCTTCGTAGGGGAACATAAACCCGGATAACAAAATAGACGGCAATAAAATAAATACTGTCATCTGCATGGCTTGTAACTGGGTTTGCACCAGGGTGCTAATAATTAAGCCCAGGGTGAGGCTGGCTAAAATAAAGGTAATCACCACTATAAACAGAGCCAGCAAACTGCCATTAATCGGTACGCCAAATAAGCTGTGGCCGAGGCTGAGAATAATTGATGATTGCACCAACCCGGCCAGTACATAGGGAATAATTTTACCCAGCATTAATTCCACCGGGTGAATAGGCGTGGTAATTAAAAATTCCATATTGCCCTGTTCTCGCTCGCGCACTATGGCGGTGGCGG
>DAOQGS010000056.1:0-11099 GCA_035338675.1 Cellvibrionaceae bacterium | reverse complement strand
CATTGCCCAGGCCCGCATCCAGCTCGTTCTCGCGCACGTCTTCTAAGGTCATGCCCAGCTCATGCAGGGCCTCTTGGGTGCTGGCCTCCATGGCCAGGTTTTTAATGGCGTTGCTGAGGGTGCGGCCCAATAAAAATTCTAGGGATAAATAAAACACGCGTTTGGGCTTGGTGCGCTGTTCCTGCTCGCGGGATTTGCGCCAGCGCTCCATTAAGCGATCGCGCACGCTTAAGCTCAGTGCATGGTGAACATAATTAGAGACCGGCGCTTCGTCGCAGCGGCCGAGGGAAAAGTTGTAGTGGCGGTCTACATCCGTAGCCAAGCTTATAGCGTCAATGCCGAGGGTAAATGCGGTTTTTTTCGACTTCATAGGGAATCCCTAGCTATTTAAGAGTTAGACAACTTCAGGGCAGAGCCCGACAACATTTCAGGGCAGGGCCCGACTACATAGGTGTATCGTTACTTTTTATTTATCACTTATTTATCGCTTATTTATCGCCTGTTGCTGATGCATGTATTGCTCTGTTTTTTTTTGCTGATCCATTAATTAACCGAAAGAATCCTTGGGCAATTGGTATCCAAGCAATATTTGGAAAGCACAAACTTCCCACCGTCGCAGTGAAATTCAATTTCAGCGGGAAATTTATTCTTCGAAACATCGCAGGAGTCGCCAACAATTTTGTCTATAAAATAGCCTTGAAACTGCAATGTGATGACTTTTGCCAAACCCTCAAACGCCTCCTGGGGTGCAACACGCATTAAATACAGTTTTACCTGCCGCCCCTGCAGGGGAACCTGCACCCGCAGGGGGCCTTTTTGGCATTCCCAGCGCGCACCCTTAGCACCGCAGTACACAATGTTATTAGCCGCTTGCCCCATAAAATCCTGCTTAGATGCACAGGTCACCACGGCTGTTTTCGATTTGGGGTTGTCCACATTCGATTCCGCCTTAATGTCCACAGCGGCCACCTGATGGTGTTGCTGACAGGCCACCGCCTCCAAAAGGCTAAATTCAGATTTTGATAAAACCACCGGTTGTGTGCGCACTGAACTGAGCCCATAGGCATCTCCCGTTGCGATCCAGGCAAATAGTCCCAGGGTGAAAATCCTGTTGATGACATCCCGCCCGCATCGGCTAGGGGTCATAGGCTGCACTCAAGGGACTGACCAAAGAAGAGTAGCAGCGATTTGTCGTGCACCATAAAAGCGCTGCCCTTGGGCAGGTAGGCCATCACCGGCTCCCCTGCCGGGTGGCGGCTATCGAGGAGACATTCCCAACGCCAGCCTAAGGGCAGGTAAAAGGTTTGTGTGCGCTCATCGGCGTTGAGCAGCAGCAAAACCGCTTGCTTGCAGGCCTCGGCATCCTCCGTCTCAAGCATCCACTGCAGGCTATGCAGGTTCTGTTCCTGCCAATCCGCATCCCGCATAGGCCGCGCCTGGCGGTCTAGCCAGTGAATATCAAAGCCGCTGGCGGCGCCGAGTTCATCGGGTTTGTGGATGTAAAACGGCGTGCGCAGCACCGGGTGGGCGCGGCGTATGGAGAGGGCGCGGGCAACAAAGGCCACCAGTTGCTGATCCGCCTCGGCCCAGTTGAGCCAAGTAGTGGCGTTGTCCTGGCAGTAGGCGTTGTTGTTGCCACCCTGGCTGTGGCCGAGCTCATCCCCCGCCAGCAGCATGGGCACCCCCTGGCTGAAGATCAGGCTGGCCAATAGGTTGCGCTGTTGGCGCTGGCGCAGGGCGTTAATGTGGGGGTTGTTGGAAGGCCCCTCCTCGCCGTGGTTATAGCTGAAGTTGGCGTGGTGGCCGTCGTTATTAAATTCTTTATTGGCGAGGTTGTGGCGCTGGTTATAGGCCACCAGATCCGCCATGGTGAAGCCGTCATGGCTGGTGATGAAGTTGATACTGGCCTGGGGGCTGCGGCCTGCGTATTCGAATAATTCCGCCGAGCCGTGCAGGCGGCGGGCCAGCTCCGGCAACACGCCGCGATCCCCGCGCCAGAACTGCCGCAGCACATCCCGATAGCGGTCGTTCCACTCGCTCCAGCCGGGCGGGAAGTTTCCCAGCTGATAGCCACCGGGGCCAATGTCCCAGGGCTCGGCGATCATTTTTTTACCGGCTAAGGCTGGGTCTTGGGCCAAGGCATCTAAAAAGCCGCAGCCCTGCTCAAAGCCGCCTGCCTCCCGGCCCAGTACCGTAGCCAGGTCAAAGCGAAAGCCGTCCACCCCTAAGTCACAGGCCCAGTAGCGCAGGGAATCCAGCACCAGTTGCAGCACCTTGGGGTGGCGTACGTTGAAGGTGTTGCCGCAGCCGGTGTCGTTGATATAAAAGCGCGCATCCTGCTGCAGCAGGGTGTAGTAGTTGCTGTTGTCTATGCCGCGAAAACTTAACGTCGGCCCCAGCTGGCTGCCCTCGGCGGTGTGGTTAAACACCACATCCAGAATCACCTCTATGCCCGCCTCGTGCAGGGCGCTCACCATCTGGCGAAACTCCTCCGCCACATCCGCGCTTGCCGCGTAGGCCCGCTGGGGGGTGAAGAAATTAAGGGTGTTATAGCCCCAGTAGTTGGTGAGGTTGCGCTTAATTAAAAAGTGATCGTGAATAAAACTGTGTACCGGCAGCAGCTCAAGGCTGGTAATGCCGAGTTTGCGGTAGTGCTCGATCATGACCGGGTGCGCCAGGGCCTTATAGGTGCCGCGCTCCTCAAGGGGGATGGCCGGGTGTTTGTAGGTGAGGCCTTTGACATGGGCCTCTAAAATGACCGTGTCCTCCCAAGCAATGGGGGCGGGCAAGGGGGTCGGTGGCGGCACTTTGGCCACCACCTGGCCTTTGATCATCCAGTGGGCGTTGTCCCGATCGTCATAGGTGAGATCTTGGGCGGGCTCGCTGGTGGTGAAGCCGTAGTGGGAGTCGTGCCAGATAAAATCCCCTACCAGGGCCTTGGCATAGGGGTCCAGCAGCAGTTTGTTGGGGTTAAAGCGCAGGCCCCGGTGGGGGTCGTAGGGGCCGTAAACGCGGTACCCGTACACCGCACCCGCGCTGAGGCCCGGCACAAAGCCGTGCCAAATTTGGTTGCTGCACTTAGGCAGCAGCAGGCGGGCCACTTCCGTCTGGCCATCCGGCGAGAAAAGGCACAGCTCCACCTCCTCGGCGTGTTGGGAGAAGAGCGCGAAATTAACCCCGCCGGGCACCACGCTGCTGCCGAGGGGATAGGGCCTGCCCTGTTCAATGGTATGTTTTTTATCGGTTTTCATTTACTGCAACCTCACCCGAGCACTATCACCTTGGCCGCTCCCTGCCCTTTTGCGCAGTCGTACTGGCGCATGTCTTCACTGCTCACTCTTGCAAAAAATTAACTAACCCCTCGGCTAAACCAGGCTCAACACCAGGGTCGCCAAGGGCGGCACTTTCAACTTCAGGGAATGGGGCCTGCCGTGGCTGGGCACAGCTTCGGTGTGTAGCCCACCGCCGTTGCCCTGATCGCAGCCGCCGTAAATGGCCGCATCCGTGTTGAGCACCTCTTTGTAAAATCCCGCCTCAGGCACGCCTAAACGAAAGTCTTCCCGCAGTACCGGCGTAAAGTTGCAGATCACAAGCACAGCCGGGGCCAGGTCAGTGGCTTTGCGCAAATAGGCAAAAATCGACAGATGGGAGGCGTCCGCGTCCATCCATTCAAAACCGTCGGCGCGGGCATCGCTGTAATGCAGGGCCGGGTACTGCCGGTAGAGATGGTTCAAATCGCCGATCAGGCGGGAGATACCCGCGTGGCACTCTAGTTCTTTGAGGTGCCAATCCAGGCTTGCGTCGTGGTTCCACTCCCGCCCCTGGGCAAATTCACCGCCCATAAACAGCAGCTTTTTGCCCGGATGGGTCCACATATAACCGAAGTAGGCCCGCAGGTTGGCGAACTTCTGCCAGCCGTCGCCGGGCATTTTGTCCAGCAGCGAACCCTTGCCGTGCACCACCTCATCGTGGCTTAAGGGCAGAATAAAATTCTCGCTGAAGGCGTAGAGCAGGCTGAAGGTCATATCGTGGTGGTGGTACTGGCGGTGCACCGGCTCCTTGTGCATGTAGCGCAGGGTGTCGTTCATCCAGCCCATATTCCACTTGTAGCCAAAGCCTAAGCCGCCGTTGTATACCGGCTGGGACACGCCGGGCCAGGCGGTGGATTCCTCGGCGATCATCAAGGCGTGGGGGTAGTGCTCATACACCTTGCTATTCACCCGCCGCAACAGATCGATGGCCTCTAGGTTCTCGCGGCCGCCAAAGGCGTTAGGAATCCACTCACCGGCATTGCGGGAGTAATCCAAATACAGCATGGAGGCCACCGCATCCACCCGCAGGCCGTCCACATGGAACTCATCAAACCAATACAGGGCGTTGCTGTAGAGGAAGTTGGCCACCTCGCAGCGGCCGTAGTTGTAGATATAGGTGTTCCAATCCGGGTGATAGCCCTGGCGGTGATCGGCGTGTTCATACAGGGGCGTGCCGTCAAACTGGGCCAGGCCGTGGCCGTCGGAGGGGAAGTGGCCGGGCACCCAGTCGATCAACACCCCTAAATCCGCCTGGTGGCAGGCGTTCACAAAAAAGCGAAAATCATCCGGCGAACCGAAGCGGCTGGTGGGGGCGAAGAGGCCGATGGGCTGATAACCCCAGGAGCCATCAAAGGGAAATTCGCTGATGGGCATCAGCTGAATATGGGTAAAGCCTAGGGACTTCACATAAGGGATTAACTGCTGGGCCAGCTCCTTATAAGTGAGGTAGCGATTGCCCTCCTCCGGCACCCGCTTCCAAGAACCTAGGTGCACCTCGTAAATGGAGAGCGGCTCCTGGAGGCTCTTGCGCTGGGCTTGGCTGCTGCGCCAGAGCTCATCGCTCCAGGCGAAGTGGGGAGCCACCACCTGGGAGGCGGTTTCCGGCGGCTGTTGGGCGGCAAAGCCGTAAGGGTCCGCCTTTTGCGGCAGCACCCGGCCATCCCGGCAGCGAATTTCAAATTTATACAGCGCACCGGCACTCACGCCGGGCAGGAACAGCTCCCACACTCCGCTGGGAATGTGTTTGCGCATCATATGGTGGCGGCCATCCCAAAAGTTGAACTCCCCTACCACGGAAACCCGCTGGGCGTTGGGTGCCCATACGCAAAAACGAGTGCCCCAAACCCCCTCTTGGCTGATCACATGGGCGCCCATAAAGCGGTAGAGGCGCTCGTGGGTGCCCTCTCCGAACAGGTATAAATCCAGCGGTGTAAGGCTGGAGCCGAAGCGGTAGGGGTCTTCTTTTATGTATACCCCTGCGGCGTAATGCACCCGCAGTTTGTAGGGCGCCCGGGCGGCTAAATTCACCGGGCCGTCAAATACACCGTCTTTATGGATGAGGTTTAAGGCACCCAGGGGGCGCTCGGCTTCGTCTACCACCTCCACTTGCAGGGCATCCGGTAAAAAACAGGTCACGTGCCAGCGGCCCTGCCGTTCGTGTAACCCTAAAATCGAAAATACATCCTCGGCATAGGCGTGAATTAGTGCCTCAACGGCGGTAGTGGCGACGGCTGTCGTCATGTGAAATAGGTTCCCCATAGCAGGTGTGTAGTTAGGATGCGGCCCGTGCGGCCACTAGGTCACGCAGCAGCTGGCCCACCTGGGCGTCAGCAAAAACTGCGTCTAAGGGTTTGGCGAGCTTGCGCTGCCAGTTAGGGTACTCAAAACAGGTGCCCGGCACATTCACCGGGGTATCCAATAATTCCAAATCCTCCAGCTGCACCACAAACAATTGGGAGCGGCAGCGGTTGGCGCCTTTGAGGATCAGCGCGCACAGCTCCCAGGTAAGGGGGCCATCCAGCACCGCCTCAAACGCACCGGGCAGGGCAAAACCTAAAAAGATCAGCCAGTTGAGCAGCTGGGATTTTTCATAGCGGCGGCCCGCCTGCAAATCCCCTAGGTTAACCTCCGGCGGATAAAGCTTAAGCTCCTGGCGCAACAGCAAATCCTGCCCATTCCACCAGGCGGCGAGGGTGGGCACATCGTGGTTGGTTACCATGGCCAGGGAGTGGGCCTCGTAATGGTCCGGATGCTTAAACTGGCCCTGGGGGTCCTTCTCAAAATAAAACAACTTGTTGGTGAATATATCCCCATCGTAAAGGGCCTGGCGCAACTGGGGCGGCACCACACCCATGTCCTCGCCGATCACCATGCAGCTGTTGAGGTGGCTCTCCAGTTTTAACAGCGCCATCAGCTCATGAAAGGGGTAATACACATAGGCACCGTGGTCGGCGGTGGTGCCCGGCGGACACCACCAGAGGCGCAACAGGCTCATGGCGTGGTCGATGCGCAGGGCGCCGCAGTGGGCCATATTGGTTCGCAACAGGGTAATAAAGTGGCTAAAGCGGGACAGGCGCAGGCTGGCCGGGTCCATGGGCGGCAGGCCCCAGTTCTGGCCCTGCTCGGCTAAGGGGTCAGGCGGCGCGCCTACGGCGGCCTCCCGGCAGAATAAATCCAGGTGGCTGCTCACTTCAGAACCTGAGCCATTGGCGCCCACCGCCAAATCCCGCATCAGGCCTATGCCCATGCCGAGGGATTCAGCCAACTGCTGGCAGGCGGCCAATTGTTTATCCGCCAACCACTGTAAATAAGCGTGAAACTGCGCCTTGCTGCGATGCTCGGCAATAAAAGCGGATTTGGCCGCTTCGTCCTCCCAGGGCACCGGCAGGCTTAACTCCTGGGCCACCTGGTAAATACAAAAATCCTCTAAGGCAGTGCCCTGGGTTTCCACAAATAACTGGAAGGCTTGATCGCGCTGGGAGTTGCTGCCTAATTCCACCTGGCAGAACACCTCAAACATCTGCCGGAAACAGGCGTATTTGAGCTTGTGAACCGGCCCATAGGGGACGTTTTTCTCCTGCCGCAGAAGCTTTAGCTCCTGGGCGAAGTTTTTAATATCCAGGCGAAAATCGCTCTCCTGCTCTGGGTCTATATAGAGCGGGTTATTAAAGCGCCGATCCGATGGGCTGTAGGGGCTGCAGTTGTGATCCACCGGCTCCAGTAAAGCGTGTAAGGGGTTAAGGCCAATCATCTGCACACCCAGGGCTGCGGCCTTACGGATCAACAGCGCCAGGTCGGTAAAATCCCCTATGCCCCAGTTGCGACTAGAGGTGAGCGTATAGAGCTGCACAATAATGCCCACCACCCGCTCACCCTTCTGCAGGGCGGGGCTTACAAAGGCCTTAGGCGGCGCCACCGCCAAACAGGCGGACTGAGTTTTACCGCCGCAGCTGACACTTAAGGTGTGATAGCCCAAGGGCAAGGCTGGCAGGGGGATGGCCCGGCGGCTATAGCGCACGCCTTCAAACGCATAATCCCCCACCTCAGCAAACTGGGCGGGCACCACAGTGCCCGAGGCGAGGCTCAGGCCGTTCTGCTGCAGGTCAAATTCGAACTCCAGCTCCAACTCACCCGGCTGCACCTGCAGGAAAAACACCTGCTCGGGGCCTTGGTAACAGACGGAAAAATCCAGCAACCACTGCTGCCAGGGGGCCACATCCAAGCGGTAGGCATCCTGGGCGGTTTTTTCCGGGTCGGACGTATCCACACCCATGGCGTTGATAATATTGAGCTTGTTTTCAAAGGGAACCGTGACTAGATCCCCCCGGTAGTTGTAATAGGAATCGGCAATACCGTGCCAGTAAAACAACTTATCAAAATGCTCCATAAAGCAGCCTGCAAACCAAGTTAATTAACGCCATACACACGCTATGGCCCCAGACTCTAAATAAAAAAGCCCCTAAAAAAGGCGCAAAAAATAGCCGCACGCTACATGCCGCTGCCAGCGGCAAACAAATCTCAGT
Organism: Cellvibrionaceae bacterium; assembly: GCA_035338675.1. Lineage (GTDB taxonomy): Bacteria > Pseudomonadota > Gammaproteobacteria > Pseudomonadales > Cellvibrionaceae > CAMCXE01. Next base: position 3,265 of record DAOQGS010000056.1, on the reverse strand, counting down.
GCAAAAGCAGCACCAAAACGCGGCCCCAGCCGCCGAATAGATCCCGCCCTGCGGCTGGCTCAAACCCCCACAGGGACAAGCTGCTATTTACACCCACATCTGTACACAAATTAAGCAAATCAATAAACCAACACTGCGCACCGAAATTACCACTTTAGGGCACGGCCCTGCAAGCCCGAAATCACCTGGTCATTAACGCATTAAAATGTAGCATCGCAGCGCGGCAAAAGAACATAAATGTAGCAGACTCCGCCCCAGCCGGTTTGCGGCAAACCAAAACCGGTTTGAATTGGCTGTTTAGCAAGGCAATTCGTTTAAGTCCTTAGGTTAAAACAGGCTGTAGGGGCAAGCCTTGCGGTTGCCCTGTTGGATCTGAGCGATCCATCGGAATCTTCGCGGGATCGGGCACCCTCAAGGGGCGCCCCTACGGCTATCGACTATCTTAGGAGGCGCTGAGCTTAATGACATTGCCCCTCGCCTAAACCGCCACCGGCTGCCACACTGAGCAAAAGCCTGCGAAGCTGCCCCCTATGTTGTGGATTACCCCCAAACTCTATTTGCCCATGAGCTGCATCGAATGGACTGCCGTGCGCGCCCAGGGCAGCGGCGGCCAGAACGTTAATAAGGTCTCCAGCGCCATCCACCTGCGCCTGGACATAGCCGCCTGCCCCCTGCCCGCAGAAATGAAGGAACGGCTCCTGGCCATCAGCGACAAACGCCTCACCCGCGAGGGCGTACTTATCATCAAAGCCCAACAGCACCGCACCCAAGAACTCAACCGCGCCGACGCCCTTGAACGCCTCACCCAATGGCTGCGCGAGGGCATCCACCAAGACCCGCAACGTATCCCCACCCGCCCCAAAGCCTCCGCCCGCTACAAACGCTTAGCGAGCAAAGCTCATAGATCGGAGTGCAAAAGCCTGCGGCGCAGGCCGGTGGGGGAGTGAGGAGTATTCAGCTGGGCGGAAGGGGCGCCCCTTGTGGGTGCCCGCTTCGACGTAAATATTGAGCTTTAGCCAAGTCGCACACTGGGCAATCACAAGGGTTGCCCCTACTACCCCGCCTAAATTAAACGACATTAGCTTTTTAACAGAAGGGTTGACGGGTTTTTGGGTAAATACAACAGCAGGCAAAAATCGGCACCAGGCTTTCGTGTGATGTCAAAATATTCCCAAATACAGATTTAATTAGAAATTTGTTAACAAGCACAAATTCACCGCGAATAATAGTCAGGCTACTCTTGCGCAGATGACGGCGCCGAAGCCTCTGCAAGCGCCTCATCAACCAGCTCATAACCACCGTCTATTTGGCGAATAATTTGCGGCCCGGCGAATTTTTTAAAATCCAGCGGTACATCTGCAGGCAAAAATAAATAGTCCGGGGTTAAATTCCACTCTTGGTAACGCTCCCAATCCTGCGCCGATTTAATATGCATCCCCACACGATAACCAAACGCGCTATAGCTAAATAAGGCGCGGCGAAAATGCGCAAAATGCTCCGGGGCGGGAATGCTGGTGTGTAATATGACTTTGGCGGTAGCCAAGCCACAATCCCCTAAAATAGTATCAAAGGTACGGCCATGGCCCGTTGCCACGCCCAAAATATGCCGGGGTTGAATTCCCAATGATAATAATGCGCCGTTATGTTCAGGCAGAACGGAAAAATTAAGCGCCTGTAAGGTGCGGGTAATGCGATCTAAAAACACCACCTCATCTAAATTGGTGAGTGCATCAAATACGTCATCAACGGGTATAGCCGAACCCAGCGCCGTGCGCACCCACAGGCGGCTTTCGTAGCCGATAATTTTTTTATCCGCTGCCGAGAGTATAGGAATAAACTGATTGCCGAAGTTCTGGCTGCCAAAACGAGCAAAAAACTCACCTTCACGCCAATAAAAATAGGTATTGGGCAAATGGGGCAACAACTCCTGCTGCTGTTTAAGCAAATCGTTAAAATGCTGGGTTAAATCGTGTAGCGACATAGAACTCCTGTGTCGGCGGATGGTGCGCAGCCAAAAAAAGGATGCCCAGATTAATTGATGTTTTCAAAAACGCACGGAGTGGCATTGAACACATCAAGTGATCAGAAGTTCCCGTTCTTGGGCACTGCTTAGTAGTGGAGCATTGCGTAGTAGTTGAGCATTGAGTAGTAGCATCTACTAAATAGACAAAAAAACAGCGCAACAACCATCGCAACAGCATCCTGATAACCAGGACGCGAAATGACTAATTATAAAAAGTACAGATGAAAAGGCATCCATGGCGTTTTATAATTGTCGCGGTGTATACACTGCTTTAATAATAGCGGAACGATTAGATTATGATAAATATAATTTGCTTCTTAGCTTATATTAAAAAACGCGGTAACAATTCGGCTCCTTTCAACTTTTAGTGATTCACGCGCCAACTCGAAACCATCCAGCGGATGCTAAGGAACCTCTGAAAAATGTAGGCGGCGAAGCGCTGGCTAGGCGAATTTGCCAAAAAAAGCGGAGTTTACACGCAGTAAATGAGCATTTTTTTGGCAAATTCAACGACGCCAGGGCGAGTAAGGTAATTTTTCAGAGGTTCCCTAAGTGTTGCGAGCCCTCGATATTCACTCCTGCTGCACCGCGAATTAATTATGCCGCAAGGCTAAATTGCCCTCCATTTGCCACCGGCATGGAGATGGCCATAAAGCGCGTGCAACAACTAAAAATGTGTAGGGCACAAAACAACTTAACTTATGCTTTGCATACAAATAAAAGCCGCCGCTGCCTCAGTGTAGAGCACAGCGGCACATATTACGCAGGTTGTAAAAACACCTTGGAGCTGGTGGGTTTGGCAAATACACTGGCGCCGGGGCGTAAATCCAATGCTCGCTCTTGGGAGCGCGGCAGTTCTACATGAATTATTTCATCACTCAAACTGTGCTTTAACTCGATGCGCAACACAGCACCAGCAGTGCTCACATAGGCGACGGTGGCGGCGATGGCGCCCTCAGAATCCTCGTGGGATAATTCAATATCGTGGGGGCGAATATAAGCAAATGCATTTTGATTCTGCACACCATTAAATTCCGGCGCCGCCAATTTATAATCGCCAATATGGGCCCAGCCATTATCCACCCGGCTGTGGAATAAATTCACCTGGCCGATAAAATCGTACACAAAGGGGCTTGCCGGATTATTGTAAATATCGTCTGGCGAGCCGATCTGTTCAATATTGCCTTTATTTAACACCACAATGCGATCGGCCACTTCCATGGCTTCTTCTTGATCGTGGGT
>DAOQGS010000055.1:3898-11204 GCA_035338675.1 Cellvibrionaceae bacterium | reverse complement strand
GTGGGAATCCTCCACCGCCGATATAGCAACCCGCTTTGGCTATACGCCTGAGCGGGACCCCTATATCAAAGGTATCACTAAAGAGCGCAACGATCAGTTGAGTGCCCGTTATGAGTCTTTGTTTAAATTATTCATTAAACACAAGGATAAAATCGACCGGGTGACCTTCTGGGGTGTTTCCGATGATATGACCTGGTTGAACGACTTCCCCATTAAAGGCCGCACCAATCACCCCTTATTATTTGATCGCACCCACCAACCTAAGGATGTGTATTTTCGTTTATTGCAGTTATAAAGCATCTAATCGGCCACCCAAACAGCGCCCACAAAAAACCCGGCCTGCGCCGGGTTTTTTGTGACTATTTTTTAATAGCCGATTGCATTATCAATTTAAGCTGCCGTCTTAAACACCTTAAATGGCTTAATCATCAAAATAAATTGCGGCAAGAAAAACATAGTGCCCGCCAAAGCCACCATCATGGCCACACCCGTGAGGGCGCCAAAATAAATGGTGGGAATAAATGATGAGAGCACCATAATGGAAAACCCAAACACAATAATATTATTGGTGTGGTAAATAGCATGGCCGATGGAGGCGTGGCAGCGATGCATGGTCGCTAAATAATCGCCATCCAGTTGCAACTCCTCTTCAAAGCGATGCAAATAGTGGATGGTATTATCCACGCCTATACCCACGGTAATGGAGGCGATGGTAATGGTCATCATATCCAGTGGAATACCGGCAAACCCCATACCGCCCAGCATAACCGCAGCGGAAATAGCCGTGGGTACAGTGGCCACCACCGAGAGTAAAAAAGAGCGCAGCAGCACCAAAAACATAATAAATATCACCACAAACGACCAACCCAGGGTGGCGATTTGTGAGGTGTACAGGCTCTGCAACATATTGTTGTACAACACCAGCAAGCCGCTATAGCGCACCTCCTGAATATCCATGCCGTCAAGAGCGCTAATATGGTTGCGGATGCGTTCAATTAATTCGGCGCGTTTAAGGCCAGGGTACGAATCTTTGACGCGCAGCGTGATGCGGGTTTGATCCGTAGATTTATCCAAATAAGGGTTAAATAAAACCCGGCTGACCGCCTCCGGCAGGGATTTTTCCATTAATGCCAACTCAAAATTATTTAAGCTGCCGTTTATATCCTTGCCCACTTTATACAGCGTGGCGAGGGACTGCACCTTACCAACCTCCGGCAAGGTCTCCAAATAATCGTGAATTTTTTGCACATACTCCATGCCGCCCACCGTCATCCATACACTGGTTTTCGCGTCGTTTTCCGACAGCGGGTCGCCATCGGCGAAGGCGTCTTCATCATTATTAAACGGGTCGGCTTCTTTTTCCGGGTCGGCAAAAGGATCGGCATCCCCGCCTGGGCCACTGCTAGCCGGTTTTGGGGTGATAATAATATCCAAGCTGGTGGTGCCGCCGAGTTTATTATCGATTAAAGACAGGCCCTGGTGGATTTCCGTATCCGCGTGGAAATAATCGATAAAACGGTTTTCCACTTCCAATTTAGCAATTCCCCAAAAACTCAGCGCCCCTAATAACAAGCCGCCCCAAAAAATACCCGGGCCGCATTTTTCCACCAATACACCACACCATGCGCTGATGGAGCGGCGATTTTTGGTGAGCGGATGCACGGCGGGAGCTGCATTATCCTTTGGTAATAACATCAAAAACGCGGGCAGAGTTACAAACGACAAGACTAACGCCACCATCAAACCGATGGACATCATCCAGCCAAAATCAATTAACGGCCGAATACCGCTAGTAACAAACGAGGCAAATGCCACCACGGTGGTGAGCGTATTATTCCAGCTGGGCATGGCCATAAAAGAAAGAGTGGCCATAATCAGCTGCTCCCGGCTCCAACTGGGATGGCTCGCCACATATTCCCGATAACGCATCACCAAATGAATGGTCACGGTGAGGGAAATAATCATTAATAGGGCGACAAAATTGCTGGAGATCACCGTTAAACGCCAGTCGATCCAAGCTAAAAACCCCAGCATCATCACAATGGACATGACACAGCTGGCGATGGGGATTAATACATAGCGCAGGTTGCGAAATAACACCGCCAATATCAGCACCATAAATAAAAACGATGCGGTGCCAAAAATCATTAAATCGCTGCGAATATAATCCACCATATCGGCGGTTATCATGGTGAGGCCGCCGACAAATATTTGCGCCTCGTTTTTATAGCGGCCCACCACTTCGCGCACTTTGGCTACCCGCGCATGGGAGCGCGCATCCGCCTGGGTGCGCAGCTGTAAATACTCAGCGGCCACCTTAGATAACAATTGCTCTTCGCTTTGATTTAATCCCTCTTGATGGCGTTTGGTAAGCAGTGCATCGCGCTGGCTGACCAAATCAATCAGGGTTTTATCCACGCTTAAATTCAGCTGCAGAGCGGTGGTTTGCCCATCGGGGCTGAGGATTAATTGGCGGTAAATTGGGCTGGTTAAAAATTCGTGTTTGGCCAGCGCTCTATCCGTTGGCGTTTGCGTGGGATCTTGAGGTAACAGGGTGCGCGGCTGTTTGGCGATTTCCCGCAGGTTTTGTTTGGGGCTGTATAGCAGCGGGACATTTAAAATCGAATTTACCGTTGCAACCCCTTCGATGGCCGCAAGCTCAGCGTGTAATTTGCCCAAGTGATCCAACGCGGCGTCGGAGAATAAATCCTGCTTAGGCGTATAGGTGACAACTAAAAAATCGCCGGAATTAAATTGTTTGCTCACTTGGCGGAAATAATCTAAATCCTTATCGGCCTCTAAGGTGAGGGAGTCCGCCGAGGCATCGAGCTTAAATCGCGGCAAACCTGCGGCTGCGGCGAGGGTTAACACCACCAGGAGCAGCAGGGTCCAGCGGGGATTTTTTATTACCCAAGAAACCCAGGCGTGGGTGAAATGACTGTGCGCCATAATTGTTATGTGTTCCTTATTCCTGCGTGCCCGACGGCGTGGGTTCTGCGCCGCGCTCTAGGTGAGCGCCTAATATTTTTTCCGGGCAGGCCACATCGCGCACCCGCTGTTTAAGCTCTTTTGCACCGGGAAAGCCGCCGTCCCGTTTGCGCTCCCACACCAAATGTTCATTTACCCAAATCTCAAACACACCGCCCTGCCCCGGTCGCAAGGCCACTTCAAATAACTCGCCGGACAAACTGCTCAACAGTTCCTGCGCCATCCAGGCCGCGCGCAATTGCCATTGACACAGGGTGCAGTAGTGAATAACCACTCTGGGCAATTGTTGCGATTCCATAATTACCTCGGCGCGTAAAGGGGGCGGTGTTTTAATGGGCAGATGTTGATGGCACCGAGCGTAGAACGGGCCAAAAAGGGTCGCCATTCTAGCGAATTTATCTCGGCACCACAGAAAAATGTGTTAGATCGTTACAGCCTGCACAGATCAACCACAGGCGCTGTCACTTTTTTGCACGCACCCTCACACATACCACCGCCGTGATAACTGTGCGCTAGCAGCAAGCTTTGGCATAATGGCCGCCCCACTGAATAGGACGCCAAGGGCTTTACTCATCTGCAGCGGCGGCACCAAGCCATTTACGCTGTGCTACAGCCTATACTCTGCGGTTTTGCTACCTAAACTAAGGGTACAACTTTAGGTTTTCGGGACTATGTTAAAAATTGTATTTGCAGACCCGCGGTTTGAAGCTTACTGGCTAACCGACAAACAAGTAGCCATCGGCAGTGGTGACGACAATCAGCTGATTCTCAACGACCCTTCAATCAGCCCCCGCCACGCGCGTATTCTCGCCACCAGCGACGGGTTCGTAATCAAAGACAATGGCAGCCACTTAGGCACCTATGTAAATGGCGAGCCGGTCTCCCAAGCCAAAATTGCCGCCGGAGATCAACTGCGGTTAGGGGAAATAAAACTCACCCTGGTGGACCCTATGGCGAGCCTGGACGGAGTGAAATCGGGCCTGCGCAGTTGGTCGTTAGTGGCCTGTTCGAATTTTTTATCCGGCCAGGAATTCCCGCTGCCCGGCGCCACGGACGGCAGCACCCGCCTGACACTTGGGCGCGGCAAGGATTGTGATTTGGTGTTCCCCGGCACTCACCTTTCCCGCCAACACCTAGCCATTACCCTGCGTGAAGACCACCTGGAGTTGGAAGATTTAAATTCCGCCAACGGCACCTTTGTCAACGAAACCCGCATCCACACCAGTAAAGCCGTACCCGGCGATAAACTGCGCCTGGACGTGTACACCTTCAAAATAATCGGCCCCAGCCCCGCTGAGGCCAAAACCCAACTGCGCGCACCGGCCCGCCGGGGCGATTTAAAACCCACCTCACCGGGCAATCGCATCGACCCGGTGGAACCCACCCAATCGAGCTGGCCCCTGCTGGCCAGCATCGGCTTTTTAGGGGTATTTATTGCCCTGGCAGTTTATTTGTTTGTTTAGGTGCCCGCAGGCAAACAGCAGTTCCTTTGCGCAGCAGTGGGCATAAACCATCATCGCGGCAGCCGTCACATTCTTTTTGTGAATTACCCACGCGCTGTTAAACAGTTCGTCAGCTTTTTTTAGCCCGGTCATCAGGTAAAAAACCCACTGGCTGCGGCGCCCATTGCAGTATTAGATAATCGAATAAGTGCGCTAGACCAATTTCTGGCAATTTCAAGGCAAGCTTCCTACACTAGCGCAACTTTTTACCATGGAAATTGCAGAGGATTGGCAGGCTTAGCCTGCCGCCGCTAAAACCTGCCGCTCCAGGCCGCGAAGTTTGCGCGACTTAGGCGCAGATTGGTGAACACAGCCGCTTTAAGTTGGCGGCTATGGGTGCCCGCTTAATAGTTTAGCCATATTAATTACCTACTATTTTTGCCCATCCGTGCGGCAGGGCGCACCTTTTTGTGTTGTGCTCGGGCTGAGGGTCAGGCTGTGGGGTGATCAAAAAGTAAATACAAACGGATTTCACCTCAGCAGTTTGTATAAAACCCCGCTGCCGCACGGCCATTTTGCACCAGGGAATAGTTCCACCAGCGCTGCCCAGCCAACAGCTACACCCGATTTAACGAAATTTTTAGGTTTGCCCCTTAAAAGCATTTGTTGAGGATCTGCCATGTTCAAGTCCCTGCCCAGCCGCTGGCTGCTCGCCCCCCTGTTCGCACTCGTTATCAGCGGCTGCGGTGAGGGCAAAAGTAGCCGCGTCGATCCCGCTAAGGCCCAGCTCACACCGGCACAGGCCCAGGCGCGAGAGGAGGCCGAGCGCGTCAAGGCGGGTAACGATCTGCAGGTGGCGAACCCAACCAAACCCAGCGCCAATTCAAGCCTTTCGGTGGATGCGGGGCCGGATATTTTCAGCGATGCCAATTTATTGGTGGACTTGCAAGGCTCAGCGCCCAGCGATGTAAGCTTTGCGCGCACCCGCTGGGTGCAAATAGACGGCCCCCAGGCCAGCCTCGTCAATGCCGACCAGTTGCAAACCCAAGTGCTGGTGCCGGATGTAAGCCAATACACCAAACTCAGTTTTCGCCTCAGCGCCTCCACCGCCGACCAGCAGGTGGCCTCCGATACCCTCGATCTGTTTATCTATCCCCTGAATAACGCCGCCAAGGTGGTGAGCAGCGGCCAGGCGGAAAATACCGGCCGGGTGGATTTCACCGTGCGCCTGAATAAACCCGCCAGCCAAGTAACAGAATTGAACTACACCACGGCGGATGGCACCGCCAAAGCCGGTAGCGACTATGTGCCGGTGGCGGCCAAGTTAGTGTTCAACCCAGGCGAGCAGGAAAAAATTGTCTCAGTAACGGTTATCGACGATAAAACCCGTGAAAAAGGCGAGTATTTTTCCCTGCGGGTCATTGGTGGCACGGCCCAAGCCCCCTTTAATGCCATCGGCGTTGCCGTCATACAAGATAACGAAACCGGCACCTCACCGCCCACCAGCCCCAAACCCACCCCCTCCCCCAATGCCGATAAACCGCAAAACCAACTGAGCAGCCAGGCTGGCCAGGTGCGGGTGAACCTGGTGTGGTCGGATGCGGCCAGCCGCTTGGAGTTGGCCGTACAAGATCCCTGCGCCCACTGGATCGCCCCCAACCGCTTTGAGGCCGAATGCCTAGGTGCCCGCGGCGTGTTTGAGGAACTCTCAAGCCTTGACCCCCAGCAGAATATCTTCTGGCCGCAGGTGGCACCGGTGGGGCGTTACACCGTGCGCTTAACCCACGTGGCAGGCCTGGGCTCTGACTATACGGCCAGGGTTTATTGGGGTGAAAACAGCACCCAGCTGACAGGCTCCATCGGCAATGGCGACAGCCAGGATATTTTTAGTTTCGATGTCACTGAGGCAGACGCGGGCACCGCCTCCAGCTCGTCAAGCTCAAGCGCCTCATCGGCCGCAAGCTCTAGCTCTTCTAGTTCTTCTAGTTCTTCCTCAAGCTCGTCCAGTAGCTCAAGTTCCAGCTCGTCCAGCAGCACAAGCTCATCCTCTGGCTCTGACTTGGTTGGCAACATGTTGGGAAATACCTTGGTGATAACCAGAAGTTACCCAACCCAAACCACACCCTACACAACATGGAATCCAACCTCCGTATCAACGCGCGTAACCGCAGGCACTGCAGACCAAATTCACTGGAATGCCGGCCCCAATCAAACCGAACACGCACTGATTGATCCAGAAGCCAATGAGATTAAATTTATTCTGCCTGAGCCATCGGTTTATCTTGCGGATACCGATGTTTTTGACGGCTTCGTACTCTCGGGGTTTGATAATCCGATTAGAAGCGCAAGCCTAATTGATAACACCACAGGGATGGAGATTGCGCTAACCCATACAGCGCAAGAAGTTTATTTGAACCTTAAGGGCCAATATCCGGCTGGCACAGGTTTTACTGTGAGGATAATTTTTGACCCAAAAGTTATCGGCTCCTCATCCAGCAGTTCTAGCTCATCCAGTAGCTCAAGCTCTTCGAGTAGTTCCAGTTCTAGCTCATCCAGTAGCTCAAGCTCTTCGAGTAGTTCCAGTTCTAGCTCATCCAGCAGCTCAAGCTCTTCGAGTAGTTCCAGCGCTAGCTCATCCAGCAGCTCAAGCTCTTCGAGCAGTTCCAGCGCTAGCTCATCCAGTAGCTCCAGTTCTTCAAGCAGCTCCAGTTCTAGCTCGTCCAGCAGCTCCAGTTCTAGTTCGTCGAGCAGTTCCAGTTCAAGCTCATCCAGTAGCTCAAGTTCTTCGAGTAGCTCCAGTTCTAGCTCGTCCAGTAGCTCCAGTTCTTCAAGCAGCTCCAGTTCTAGCTCGTCCAGCAGCTCGAGTTCTTCAAGCA
>DAOQGS010000055.1:3612-3798 GCA_035338675.1 Cellvibrionaceae bacterium | reverse complement strand
CAAGCAGCTCCAGTTCTAGCTCGTCCAGCAGCTCGAGTTCTTCAAGCAGCTCCAGCTCTAGCTCATCCAGTAGCTCCAGCTCTTCGAGCAGTTCAAGCTCATCCAGTAGCTCCAGTTCCAGCTCATCCGGTAGCTCCAGCTCTTCAAGCAGTTCCAGTTCAAGCTCATCCAGTAGCTCAAGTTCTT
>DAOQGS010000055.1:0-3512 GCA_035338675.1 Cellvibrionaceae bacterium | reverse complement strand
CGAGCAGTTCCAGTTCTAGCTCGTCCAGTAGCTCCAGCTCATCCACTAGCTCAAGTTCTTCGAGCAGTTCCAGTTCTAGCTCGTCCAGTAGCTCCAGCTCATCCACTAGCTCAAGCTCATCAAGCAGTTCTAGCTCCAGCTCGTCCAGTAGCTCAAGCTCTTCAAGCAGTTCCAGCTCCAGCTCATCCACTAGCTCAAGTTCATCGAGCAGTTCTAGCTCTAGCTCATCCAGCAGCTCAAGTTCATCAAGCAGTTCTAGCTCTAGCTCGTCCAGTAGCTCAAGCTCTTCGAGCAGTTCCAGCTCTAGTTCATCCACTAGCTCAAGTTCATCGAGCAGTTCTAGTTCCAGCTCGTCCAGCAGCTCAAGTTCATCCAGCAGCTCAAGCTCTTCCTCCAGCAGCTCGACCGGTGCGCCAATTGTCACGATTACTGCGCCGCAATCGCCGGTAATTGTGCGGGGCGATTTTAAAGTGAACGCAAATCTAACCCTCAGCCCCAACAGCAAATTAAGCAGCCTTGTTGTGCTGGTAAATAATCAAGCGCAGATTATTTCTCAATATCAATTTATTGCCGCAGCGAATAAAAGTTGGCAAACCATACAAACTGATATTCCAACAGGCTGGCATTTAGCCATTATTAACAACCAAGAAGAGCAGGATTATTTAGCTGGCGAATTAACCAGCCGCTTCCCGAATGCTGCAGCTAACAGCAGCTTTATTATGGGCGCCAGACAAAATGCCAATGGCGGCTGGTTGTGGGCGGACAATACCATGGTGAATTATTCCGCCTGGTGGTTCGGACAGCCCGCGCTTCAAAGTTTGGCGGTGGGCGTTATGCAAAAGGATCAGAATTGGCGCTGGTCCGCAGTTGCCACTACTCAAACCCAATTTATTGCCGGTTATATTTTAGAGCGTGAAAGCAGCGAAATTGAGCCGAGTTTTATCGCGTCGCCCACTGCAGGCAGCGCTGAATTTGTCGTCAAACAAAATGGGTTGGCTTCTGGCAGCAACACATTAGTTCTGCAAGCTAAAGACAGTAATGGCCAAGTGGGAACAGCATCGTTAATTGCGACGAATCGGCCCAATACAACACCGGTAATCACCCAAGTAACACCGGATTTTTCACAGCCGCAAACGGATGCGATTACGGTGCAGGGCTATGTAAGCACCTATGGTAAAACCAAAATAGCCACTACTAATTGGAGCCTTACGCTGCCCACTGCCAATCCAGTTGCCTCGTTTAAAACCGATGCCAGCGGCAATTTTAGTTTTGACCTGCCGAGCAACCTGTTAATACCCACAGGCAATCTGCTCACCATTAAAGCTGTTAACGATGCTAATCAAACCGGACAAGGGCAATATACGTTTGATTTTGCACCAACCAAACCCTCTATCAGCCTTGCCCTTAAAGATGGCGACACCCTGAGCAAAGCGCAATTATCCGGCACCCTTGATCTGCCCACACAACAAACAGCCAAGCTGGAAATCAGCATTAATAATGGCAGCCCCCAGCTGTTAAACGCGAGCCAAACCAGCGGCGTGTTTACACTGGCATTTACCACTGCCGGATTAAAACCCGCCGACAATACACTGCTGATTACGGCAACCTCTAACCTGGGCGCCGTCACACAGGTGCAGTTGCAAAAAATAGCGGTGGCGCCACCAACCGTTACGATTAGCGCACCAAGCGCTAATCAAACGGTTAATGGCACCGTGCATATTACCGGCACAGTCAATTCTATATTTGCGCTGAGCACGATTCAGCTGGCGGTTGATGCTATTAATCAAGCCAATATTATCAACACTGCGCAAAGCCCTAATTTTGATTTTGCCATTCCAATAAATACGCTTTCAGCCGGCGGCCACACCGCAACAGTTACCGCTGTTGCCAGCGTGGCGGGCGCCGCTGCATTTAGCGGCTCGCAAACCCGTGCCTTTATTTATGCACTGCCCCCCAAACTCAATCTAGCCACGCCCGTAGAAGGCTCAACGGTTACCGATTTTGTATCGGTCTCAGGCAATTTTGATCTGGGCGCACAGTCACTTAAAGCCCTCGACCTTTGGATTAACGGCGCAGCGGCCATTAGCATTACTCAATACATAACTGGGAATCAGTACAATTATTATGTTTCCCCCAGCCAATTAAATGACGGCATTAATTCCGTCGCGGTGAGTATTACCGACAGCCAAGGCTTATCCAGCGCAGTAAAAACGGAATTTATCTATAAAAAACCCAGCGTAGCAACCCTGCTGCTAACCCCCGTCAACGGCGGCAGCGCCAGTGGTGATGTGCTGGTGAGCGGAAAAGTATACTCAGCCGCTGCGCTCACAAGTGCAACCCTAACCACCAATAATCAGACCTCTAAAAATATTCTCAGCAGTATTAATAATGGGGGGGACTTTTCGGTGGTTATGAAATCCTCAGAAATACTGGGCAATACCACGCCATCAGCGCAGGGCAATAGCATTCGCCTAAGCTTAAATGCGTCCTCCACCGAGAGTAAAAGCCAGGCGACAAGCTCCTTTACCTATTTTCAAAACCCTAATTTTGTACCGGGCGGTGACCTGGTGGTAATTAACGACTTAGATCCCTTTAGTGCCTATTTATCCTCGGCCAACAACCGTGAATTTGCCCTCAACCTCATTAATTACACCAACCCCGGCAAGCCCCGTGCTGCCGCTAAACAGATTGTATTTGATGCGGAATACGGCACAGCTAGCGATAATTACCTATCGCTGTCTAAGTATTATCAGGACAATAATTGGAGTGTGACGATCTTCCAGACAGAAACATCCTCAGCGCCGGTGACAACAAAATTCTACAAAGATATTCCCAGCGACGTAAAAGTAATCTTCTTATGGGAGCCTAGAGCGCCGTTCACCGCTGAAAAAGTAGCGGCTTTAAAACAATTTGCCCAAGAAGGCGGCAGGGTAGTATTTATGGGTGAAGGCCCGCTGCACTACTCCGCCATAGACAGCGTAGAAAACCCGCTCTTAAAACAACTGGGTACCAGCACCCTCGCAGGCAAAGAATATTCGACATTTTCCGGCGCGTTAACTGTGTCAGCAACACCTCACCAACTCACTACGGGTATTAAACAGATACGCGTTAATGTGCCGCTCGAATTGAGCCTAGGCGCCACTGACTTCCCGCTGCTAACCGATGCAGACGGAAAAGTGGTGATTGCTGTCACTCGCATCGACGGCAATTAAAATATTGCCAAAACCCGCCTATACGCCCTTATCAGACCGTCAAAAACAACCCTATTTTTGACGGTCTGAAGCAACCTCCAGGCTCTGCTGATTAAGAACATCTCTTATTAAACTGAAACTATTCAGCACACTTTACTCCCCTCTTCCGCGCGGGCGGCAAATTCAGGAGGACTTAGCCATCCGGCATAATCGATTCGCGGTGTAGCTGTGGATTACGGGGTCACAGCACTAAAACACGCACGCGATAGTTCCCAGTCAGTGCAGGAATTACCTCCAGCCACATAAAAAGATGCTGAATAG
>DAOQGS010000054.1:0-11287 GCA_035338675.1 Cellvibrionaceae bacterium | reverse complement strand
CGTATCATGAACGTATATCAGCCGCCTTGGATTGTGCATTTTATTTTGCCCATCCGTATTCGTCTTGGCAGCGCAACTCGAACGAAAGCACCAGCGGCATGCTGCGGCAATATTATCCGAAAAATACCGACTTTAAGTTAGTTGATGACGAGCATTTAAGACGGGTAATTAATGAGCTAAACAAGCGCCCGCGCAAGGTTTTAGGATTTAGAACACCGATGGATTTAATGAATAACCAACTGGCGGCTCCGGCCGCTTAATGAATGATGCACCTCAGGGTTGAATCCGCCGGTCAAAAGCCAGGCTAGTTATGCAAATTGCCCCAACGAATACTGATGAATACTCTCGAAATACAATACCTTAAGGATGCTCCAGCTAAGACTGCAGGCATGAATATTTTGCGGGGGCAATTGACAAGCGGGTAAAAAATCGAAAAATGTGTTTTTGCGATTTACAAAAATGACCACAGATCACAAAAAACGTAGAAGCTATTTCATAACTTACTTAATGTGTATTAGTCTCGACCTGATCTGACACTTCGGCTTGAAAGAAGAGAGTTACCGATTTTGAATATGGGTGTCGAATCCTAACCAAAACACAAAGGTAACTCTCATGCTACAGACTACCAATCCCATCATTAAACATAAAGCCGGGCTGCTGAATTTGGCAGAAGAATTAGGCAATGTGTCAAAAGCCTGTAAAATCATGGGCTTTTCACGGGACACCTTTTATCGGTACCAAGAGCTGGCCCAAGAGGGCGGCGTTGATGCGCTGATGAACAAAAGCCGTCGCACGCCAAATCACAAAAACCGGGTCGATGAAACGGTTGAGCAGGCCGTTCTAGCGCACGCCATTGCGCAACCGGCCCACGGCCAGCACAAAACGAGCAATGAACTGCGCAAATTGGGCGTATTTGTCTCCGGCAGTGGCGTGCGCTCAATCTGGCTGAGGCACAACCTAGAGAATTTTAAAAAGCGCTTAAAAGCGTTAGAGGACAAAGTTGCTGCTGAGGGTATTTTATTGAGCGATGAGCAGATTGCAGCTCTGGAACGGAAAAAAATGGATGATGAAGTGTGCGGCGAAATCGAAACGCACCATCCTGGTTACCTGGGTTCCCAAGACACTTTCTACGTTGGCAATCTCAAGGGGGTTGGTCGTATTTACCAACAAACCTTTGTTGATACCTATTGTAAAATTGCTTTTGCGAAGCTCTACACCAGCAAGACGCCGATTACGTCAGCCGATTTATTAAATGACCGTGTATTGCCGTATTTCGAGCAGCATGATTTGCCAATGTTGCGCATATTGACGGATCGAGGGACGGAATATTGTGGGCGCATGGATCAGCATGATTATCAGCTGTATTTGGCCATTAATGGCATTGAACACACCAAAACCAAGGCTCACTCGCCGCAAACCAATGGGATCTGCGAGCGATTTCATAGAACCATTTTGCAAGAGTTTTACCAGGTTGTCTTCCGCAAAAAACTCTATAGCAGATTGGATGATTTACAGAGGGATTTAGATGAATGGATCGATTATTATAATGAAGAGCGAACCCATCAAGGTAAAATGTGCTGCGGGCGAACACCTTTAGCCACTTTATTGGAGGGCAAACACATTTGGGCTGAGAAAAATTTAGCTCAAATCTAAACTGACAGGCACCCTTGAAAAATCGGTAACTGTCAGATCGGGTCTTAGCTAATACACTTAATGTAATCAACATGCATGCAATATTGAAAAAAACCCTATAAACGCTCACATGTTTTTCCCAGCGAACCACGAGTCTGCGAAAATTGCCGAGCCATGCAAATGTGCGCTCGACCTTCCACCGCCGAGCATATCGTCTTAACGCCCTGCCATCTGTGTGGGCGGCTTTTTCCGATTGTTTCTGTGTGGGCAAACTAATTCGATATTCCGGTTGCTCAGGCTTTTTCGCAGCGGATCTGAGTCTGCCGCTTTATCGTATATAAGTCGTTTTATTTTGCTTTTTCCATACGTCACATCAAGCAGAGGCTCAATGAGTGTTACCTCCGCTGGTGATGCCGAGGTAACGGTGCCTCCAAGAGGAATACCTTCGCCGTCGACCACCACTATCCACTTTGAACCCTTGCCGCGCTTTGTTTTGCCAACTTCGGGGCCCCTTTTTTTTGCAGAAGCAAAGCTGTCGTCTGAAAACACTTCCTCCCAATTTAATAACGACTTTCGGTCCAATTGTCTTAAAAACTTTCGCCATGCTTTTAACCAAGAATCGCTCTCTTCCCAATACTGCAACCTGCGCCAACACGTACTTGGGGATGGATAATGTGCGGGCAGGTCTTTCCAGCGCGCCCCAGAGCGCAAAATCCATAAAATGCCTTCGGTTATCGATAGGCTTCGGCCCTCCTCGCCCTCGCTTTAACGGCGGTAAGCAAGGTTCAATTTGTTTCCACTGTGTGTCTGTTAATTCTGACGCGAATCGACTCATACCCACTACCATATCTCGACAAGAAACGGCCAGGGTACTAGATTTCAAGTTATGAAACAGCTTCTAGGCAAAAATGCGAAAACTAAATTTCCACAGGTATTGTCAAAAATAAGAAAGGGGGATCGAGTAAAATCAACCTCTCCATTTACAACCGCGCTAGAAATGAAACCAGGACGGAGCTAAAAGGAGTGGCAAAGCACCATCAAACCCTTAAATTAACAGTTACTGTACATGGTGATGAGAGGCCTCGGCACTGGAGCTGACTTTTTGCATCAACCAATCGGTATATGCAATGCCAATTGCCGAGACAATAAATGCCATATGAATAATCGTCTGCCACATGACACCCGCTTCAGTAAATTTAGCCCCCGCCATGCCAATATTACCCGCTTCAATAAAGGTTTTTAATAAATGAATTGAGGAAATGCCGATTATGGCCATGGCCAATTTTACTTTGAGAACCGTGGCATTTACATGGCTGAGCCACTCGGGCTGATCCGGATGACCATCTAAGCGCAAGCGCGAGACAAAAGTTTCATAGCCGCCGACAATTACCATCACCAATAGGTTGGAAATCATCACCACATCAATCAACCCCAGCACAATCAGCATAATCTGCTGCTCACCCAGGGTGGAAACCGTGCTAACCAATACCCACAACTCATGCACAAACAGGTATACATAAGCACACTGGGCAATAATCAACCCAAAATAAAGCGGCAACTGCAGCCAGCGGGAACTAAAAATCAACCGTGAAAAAAGGTTGGTTGCCATATTTGTATGTTGTTCATTCATAACTCAATCCAGTTAAATCATTTGGAAAACTAGCTTTTATCCTCAAAATGTCCGCAGGTAAAACACTGCCTCACGCACCGACAAATTGCGGCGGGTGACAGATGTGCCCTGATAGGTAAGCTGGCAACACCTAGTTGAGGCGGCGCGCAACCTAAACGAAGGTTTTTCAGCGCCTTAGATAAATTGAACCCAAAAATGCCCAGCGGCTATGTACAAGTGCCTTTAATCACAATGTGCTGCGACGATACAAAGCTCACAGGTTACAACAGTGTTGCAACGTTTCAGTTTAAAACGCGAGATGAAATCCGAACTAGAAAACAATTTTCCGCCATTAGAAATTATTCATAAGCAAATAACCACTACATTACAGAAATAACACTCCAGATTTTAGGGAATGTAGTACCCCACGCGGAAACACATCCGGACCCAAACATCATAATTGGTTTGCCTGTAGCAAACGCTGCTAAGAGTGCTGCGTATTGACGGTCACCATTTTTAGTATCGTCCTGCAAAATAGCTTTCCCTTGAACGGTACAACCATCTGCTGAAACCCACCTATCAATAGAGTCAAACCAAACCACGGTTAATCCACCTTCCGTCTGGATTTTTGTGATTTTTGCTGTGCCGTCGGATGTAATCCAGCTACCTGCGTGCGCCGTTGAAGCCACAAAAAAAACCAATCCTAGCAATATTTTTTTTAACATATAAAACTCTCCTGAATGAAAAACCACAGCCCCAAAACAGGGGGCCGCAATAGTGAAATGCCCAAATCGATGAGCAGGCGCACTTCAAAATCAATGGGACAGAAATACCGATGCGCTCAAATACTGTGCTCAATTATTTTCTTATCCACTACTAATTAAGTAACAACCCCAAAATAGGCAAAAGCGGAATTACTATGCACAATTGATCCTTTTCACTTCCAGGAAATGGATTGGCTGCGCACGTGTGATATGGGTAGTCTGAGGCAATGATGCCACTTACAAATGCTGCCCCCATACCATCGATTTCCTTGCTAATCGGCCCTTTAAAGAGCCTTCGGAACAACGCATCCCGCACATCCGCCTTCCAAGGCACAAATCCTGCCGCCGTAGAGTACACGGGCATATTCGTAAACGGACCATGCATTTTAGCTAGTGGCGGCGAGTAGTCCATCCATTGGTGATTTCCGTCTATATTAGCAACCGCATCAGAAATAATATTGTCAACATTGGCAAACGGATTAGTGCCATCGCGCATTTGCGCACCTGCCGTATTTGCAAGCTCAACCAATCCTGCGCGATCCAATAAAGTCAACTTAGCCAAAACGACAGCATCATAAATCGCTGCGAATTTCACCGGGTCGAACTGATTATTGGCTATAGCCATATCACTTTTTACAGCGCTGGCGACATTGGGCATCAGCAATATACTTTTGAATACACTTTCAGATTCCAGCGACGAATAGAGGTCATTCAGTTTTTGATCATCGACATCTGCTTCTAATATATCAATCAGCTGTTTTAGCTCGGGCGGAATAGCCGCGTTGATTTTCTTCTTAGCTAATTCTTCAACTTCTCCTTTCGCCGCTTTAATCAGGTTTTCCTTGAGCTGGTACAACTCACTGGCCGCCGGACCCGCAGTTTTAGCAAGAATTCCCTGAACCACGCCGACCGCTTTATTTAGATCCGCTATGCTATTTCGCACAGTACAAATCGGCTGCGGCACACCTAGAAATACCGAATCAAAACATTTAAACCACTCAACTAGCGGCTCTGCGGCGGACGTGGATGGGTCCATCGTATTGATCATGCTTTTTGCTGTAGCCTGAACATATAAACTCATCTGCTGATCTATATCATTGACCCAGTTTTGCAATAATGCCTGCATGGGATTCTTTGGCACTATGCCGCCCGCGGCAAAGATATTTTTTAATTCTATGGCAGCAATGAGAATTTGATTTTTGGCATCATTAATTTTAATTAGTTCATTTGCTACACTCAGTCCCGCATCCACCGCTTTTTGCTGTTCGGACAAAAGCGCCTTCTGCCCATCAATGATTAATTGGTTGGCAGCGCCATCTATTTTTTCAGCGACAAACGTGACCTTGTGACAAAAGGAATCATCCGATTTTACGTAGCTACCTGTACTACCTTTTGAATAAATCAAGCCATGCTCAATGGAGCTTAAGTACTCGCTGCCATTGGTATAAGTTTTGAACTCATATGTATCTGTATCCGCCAATCCTGCACTTAACACCAATGAGATCATTCTCATATTCTCTCTAGCTTCATACGCTTGTCTGATGTCTGAAGCCGCCCAGAGTGTCACAAATCCATTAAACTCAATTTGGTAGTCTGCACTGGCCTGAAAGGTAACAGCTCGTTCCTGCAACATTTTTAGATCGTCCTGAATATATTTAACCGCCCCGCCTCCGCTAAGGTTTACATATATCTTTTCGGGTCGAGGGTCGGAACCAAACAGATCAGATATAAAAGAATATCCTGGCAAAATCAGATCCTTCCAGGAATCCACCCCCAAAACATCATCTAAAATATCACAAGCTACTGCCTCAGTTGCTTGGGTAAAAACTTTAGCGCGCGCATCCAAAACCTGCTGCTCAAGCGAGATAATTTTACTCTGTGCACTGTGCAGTGCATTTAATTGGCTTTTCAAATTATCAATAGCAACATTCGCCGCATCATGCTCCAAGTCAGCTAATACCGCAGCCCCCTTGCGCTCCAAATTATCCAAGCCTATTTTGTCGGCACCATGGGCCAAATCTTCTTTCCACGCAATAATTTGTTTTGCTTCCGCATCGCTAAGGGGAATTTCGTAATAACTGGCAATAAGTTGGACTATTTTAGCGTCCAAGGATTTCCACACCTCACTATTGGCGGCTTCTTGAATGCGATTCCTGTAACGCGCAACACCCGCCAAGTGGGAAGCACCTACTGAGAGTTTATATTGGTATTGAACATTGGGATCATAAATCAATGCATTGCGCAAGAATGTCGCCAGCGCAGAATTCACCTGTACATTTTGTGGACTATAATAAGGTCCTAACGCATTGCCGCGATAATCGGTTAGAGGTGGTGTATATTTTTCGATAAACCCCTCAAGCATTACGTGGCGTTTTTCAACTAGAGTTTCACCATCAAACAATTCAAATATATCGCCTGAATACTGATTCACATAAGTATGCGCAAAAACATCCGCCGAGGCATGCCCCAAATACCCATATGTATAAGCCTTTGCCGTGGGATTTGTGGTGGAGCTGACCAGTAAATGTTTTAACCAGTCATTAGTTTTCCAGCCGCCAGGCACACCAGGATGCACAACGGTTTGCCCGACAATAACATCCGGTGATGCATCAGGGCCGATATTGCCCATCAAATAGGCCTGTTTATTATTTAATATCGCCGCTTTAATTTCCTCGCGCACGGGCAAAGATATTTGACGCTCCCGCAGCTGAATATCAATTCTGCCATTATCTTCTAAATCGTTGATAACTTGCTGTCCAACCCACATATGGGTTTTGAGTTTAAAAGCAAATACAGAGGGTGCGCTCAGAGCACAGGTTAGAAAACAAGCAACTGATCCCAATTGAATACGTTTCATTCTGGATTCTTCCTAGATATATTTTAAAAAAAAAGCAGCCTAAGCTGCTTATTGAACACAAATAAAAATTCTATTTGTTTAATTTTTTGCGAATTGCCTGCAGTGTACGCAATTGCGCGGCTGCTTCAGCCAACTGCACCGCCGCACGGGAATAATCCAACTCCCCGCTTTGATTGTGCATCGCCTGTTGCGCCATTTTTTGCGCTTCTAACGCAGCGGCTTCATCCATATCGTCGGCGCGCAGGGCAGTATCGGCCAGAATAGTCACTACGCTTGGCTGCACTTCTAAAAAACCGCCGCTCACGTAATAAATTTCTTCGTCACCGCCTTTTAAAACACGCACTGGGCCGGGTTTTAAGGCCGCCAATAATTGTGAGTGCCCGAAGCCAACACCTACGTCGCCTTCGGTGGTAGCGGCAATTAACAACTCGGCTTCGCCGGAATAAATTTCATTCTCGGCGCTGACGATGTTGCATTTAATCGCTTTAGCCATGCTCAATTCCTCACGCTAAATAGCGATTATTTAAATTTAGCGGCTTTTTCAACGGCTTCGTCGATGGAGCCGACCATGTAAAACGCCTGCTCGGGCAAGTGGTCGTATTCACCGGCCAGCAAACCTTTAAAGCCCGCAATGGTGTCTTTTAATGACACGTATTTTCCGGGTGAGCCGGTAAATACTTCCGCTACGTGGAAAGGCTGCGACAAGAAACGCTCAATTTTACGGGCGCGGTTTACGGTGAGTTTATCCGCTTCGGATAATTCATCCATACCCAAAATGGCGATGATGTCTTTTAATTCTTTGTAGCGCTGTAATACTGACTGTACGCCACGGGCCACGTCGTAGTGATCTTGACCGATAATTAATGGGTCCAGCTGACGCGAAGTGGAATCCAGTGGGTCAATCGCCGGGTAAATACCTTTAGCAGCGATATCACGGCTTAATACTACTGTGGAGTCCAAGTGCGCGAAGGTGGTGGCAGGCGACGGGTCAGTTAAGTCATCCGCAGGTACGTATACCGCTTGGATAGAGGTAATTGAACCGGTTTTAGTGGAAGTAATACGCTCTTGTAATACACCCATTTCTTCCGCCAGAGTCGGCTGGTAACCCACCGCAGAAGGCATACGGCCTAACAGTGCGGACACTTCGGTACCGGCCAGGGTATAACGGTAAATATTGTCCACGAACAACAATACGTCTTTGCCTTCGTCGCGGAATTTCTCCGCCATGGTCAAACCGGTTAAGGCCACGCGCAAACGGTTGCCCGGTGGCTCGTTCATCTGGCCGTACACCATCGCCACTTTAGATTTGGCAAATTCTTCAACGTTAACAACGCCGGCTTCTTGCATCTCGTGGTAGAAGTCATTTCCTTCACGAGTACGCTCACCCACACCGGCAAATACCGATAAACCTGAGTGCTCGGTGGCGATGTTGTTAATTAATTCCATCATGTTTACAGTTTTACCTACACCGGCACCACCGAACAGTCCAACCTTACCACCCTTAGCAAATGGGCATACCAGGTCGATAACTTTAATACCGGTTTCAAGCAATTCTTCTGACGCGCTTAATTCATCATAAGCAGGTGCTTTGCGGTGAATAGACGCGCGCGCTTGTTCGCCGATGGGGCCGCACTCATCGATGGGGTTGCCCAACACGTCCATAATGCGGCCGAGGGTTTCAATACCTACGGGTACATTGATAGGGTTGTTGCTGTTAATTACGGTTAATCCGCGGCTTAGGCCTTCGGATGAACCCATGGCAATTGCGCGCACTACGCCATCACCCAACTGTTGTTGTACTTCGAGGGTCAGGCCTTTACCGCTTACCGTTAAAGCGTCGTAAACCTGGGGTACAGCATCGCGTGGAAATTCCACGTCGATTACCGCGCCGATAATTTGCACGATACGTCCGCTACTCATGTGAGTTTCCTCTACCTAAAAATAAAAAATAATTCGTTAAAGGCCGACGCGAATTAAACCGCGGCAGCACCGGCAACAATTTCCGAAAGCTCTTGGGTAATTGCCGCTTGTCGCGCCTTGTTATACGCAAGTTTTAATTCGTCGATAATTTCGCCGGCGTTTTCGGTGGCATTCTTCATCGCCACCATACGCGCTGCCTGTTCACAGGCGGCGTTTTCAACCACGGCTTGGTACACTTGAGATTCGATATAACGGCGCAATAAACCATCCAGCAGTATTTTTGCTTCCGGCTCGTACAAATAATCCCACTTGTGATTACTCTGCTCCATATCATCCGGCATCAATGGCAATAACTGCATAACATTGGGTTGCTGGGTCATGGTGTTGACAAAGTCGTTGCTCACCAAAAATAATTGGTCGATCTTGCCTTCTTCAAAAGCGTCGAGCATTACTTTTACGCTGCCAATTAATTTGGTCAGCGAAGGCTCTTCACCTATATCGCGCACAGAGGCCAGAATTTTACCGCCGATGCTTTTGAAAAACGCACCGGCTTTAGCGCCGATTAAACACATATCCACGCCGATATTACTGGCAGCCAATGGACGGCTGTGGTTGATCACACGCTTAAATACGTTGATATTTAAACCGCCGCACAAACCGCGGTCGGAGGAAATAACAATGTAACCGACCCGCTTAACTGAGCGCGCTTGTAAATAAGGGTGTTTGTATTCAGAACAGGCGTGGGCCAAATGGCCAATTACCGCGCGCATACGGCTGGCGTAGGGTTTGCCCTTTTCCATCCGATCCTGCGCCTTACGCATTTTACTCGCCGCCACCATTTCCATGGCTTTGGTGATTTTCTGCGTATTTTTAATACTCCCGATCTGGGTGCGTATCTCTTTTCCGCTTGCCATTGTTTATCTCGCTGTGCGTATCTTAAACGACATACCGTTTACTGTCCGTCAACCCTAAACAGCACACCAACACACCGAAGCGAATTGAGTACTGTCATCACTCACTCGATTTCTATGAGCGAGGCATTGCAGGTACCATTCGCCTCTTTGGAATAGGCAACCCTTGAAAGCTTTTTACCCGCCATTTTTGCCGCTAAAACTGCAGACAAATAATTGGTGTTTGCAATGTAGATTACGTCAAATAAACAAGCTGGAACTAGAGGTTGAGCAACTCGAAAATACCCACCCCCTGCCCCCTGAACTCCGAAGTTCGTGATAGTTAAATTCGAAGCTTCTTCGGCGCTCGCTGAAATCGCAACCATCGACAGAAAAATAACACTACATGCTTTCATTGGGTCAACCTATTCCGTTCCGTGTCATTACCAGGTTTGGGTGGCTTTGAAATTGGTTAAAGCAGCTTTAATGCTCTTCTCAATGTCATCGTTGTAGTTGCCAGTAGCCACTATGCCGTCCATAAGTTCGGCATGGTTATTTTGCATATAGGCAAGCAGCGAGGACTCAAAAGACCCGAGTTTGGCAACTTCGATATCTTTTAAATAACCTTCGTTAGCGGCGTACAACAACACACCCATCTGCGCGATGGACTGCGGTGCATATTGTTTTTGTTTCATCAATTCAGTTACGCGCTGACCGTGTTCAAGCTGCGCTTTAGTGGCTTCGTCCAAATCCGAAGCAAACTGAGAAAACGCCGCTAATTCACGGTACTGCGCTAGAGCGGTACGAATGCCACCGGAGAGTTTCTTGATGATTTTAGTTTGCGCAGCACCACCCACACGGGATACCGAAATACCGGCGTTCATCGCAGGGCGAATACCTGCGTTAAACAGGTTAGATTCCAGGAAGATCTGCCCATCGGTAATGGAAATTACGTTGGTAGGTACGAATGCAGATACGTCACCGGCTTGAGTTTCAATTACTGGCAGAGCAGTTAAAGAACCGGTTTGGCCTTTAACTTCACCCTTAGTGAAGGCTTCTACGTAATCGGCATTTACTCTTGCTGCGCGCTCTAATAAACGTGAGTGCAAATAGAATACGTCCCCTGGGTAGGCTTCACGACCGGGTGGGCGGCGCAATAACAAGGAGATTTGACGATAGGCCCAAGCCTGCTTGGTTAAATCATCATAAATAATTAACGCGTCTTGGCCGCGATCGCGGTAGTACTCACCCATGGTGCAACCAGCAAAAGGTGCCAAAAATTGCATAGCTGCAGGGTCAGAAGCAGTAGCCGCAACTACAGTGGTGTAAGACATAGCGCCGTGCTCTTCGAGTTTGCGCACAACCGACGCAACAGAAGAGGCCTTTTGGCCTACGGCCACATAAATACATTTAATTCCGGAGCCTTTTTGGTTGATGATGGCATCGACCGCAAGGGCTGTTTTACCGGTTTGACGGTCGCCGATAATTAATTCGCGCTGACCGCGTCCGATTGGAACCATGGCATCAACGGCTTTAAGACCGATTTGCACCGGCTGGTCAACCGATTGACGGGCAATTACACCCGGGGCAATTTTTTCAATCGCGTCGGTTAATT
>DAOQGS010000053.1:0-11314 GCA_035338675.1 Cellvibrionaceae bacterium | reverse complement strand
CATAAATATTTGCTCGATGGCGAACTGGGCGGGGCTGTGCTGGGCGATAAGCAGCGAGATACCGTCGAAAATTACTTTCAGCCGCTCACTTAGGGGCGCATCTTCCGGTGGACGAATAACGCCACTGGCGCAATAGTTGAGCCGCTGGCCCTGCTGCAGTATCAGCCCATAGCCCGTTTTGCGCGAGCCCGGATCTATACCGAGAATTAACGTCATAGCAGGTTTCCTAAAAAGGCTCGCAGTGTCGTGCCGCCCCGCGCTGGAGTCAACCGCACGGACCATCACCTTGATGGCCAGCGCGCCGAAGCTCAAACACGCCCCGAGCCCTTGACCGAGCCGGGCCAAGCCAGCGCGATTTCGTCTAATTGTTGCTGCAGATTAAAGTGCTCCCAACCCACACCATTGCAATCTTCGCTACAGCTGAAGGCCTCCGCGTGAGGGTCCTCCCAGCCAAGATGGCGCAATTGCCCCACCTGCTCAGCAGCAACTTTGCGCACCGAAAAATTCAGATGGGCCGTGCGCCACAGGGCGTATTCGCCCGGCACCACAAGGGCGGGCTGGGACTGCAAACGCTCGGAATAGTCTTCGACGCTGGCGGCTATATCCGCCACGCCCAAGGCCAGGTGAAATTTTTTCACTGTCTTCCCCTTAACAAAATAATCACTGCCCGCGCCGTAAGGCTAAGGCTTACTTAAGCAAACAGCATAGATGAAACTGCGCGCCCATAAACCCAGCGATCCTGTGGTCAAGCGGATTCAGTAACCACCGGCAGCTGCCATTGGGGGTCGCCCCACTCACTCCAGCTGCCATCGTACACCGCCACCTCCCTAAAGCCTGCCACCACCGCAGCCAGAGCCAGTACGCAGGCGGTCACGCCGGAGCCGCAACTGCAGATCAGCGGCCGGGGGGCACCTAAGAGCTCAGCCAACTGTTGCGCCCCGAGCAACTGCCCACCGCTTTGCACGGCGGTAAACGGCAGGGAAAACGCCCCCGGCATATGGCCTGAACGCAGCCCAGGGCGCGGCTCCGCTTGGGTGCCGGCAAAACGCCCGCTCGGACGGGCATCGAGGATGGAGATGGCGGGGTTATCCAGCGCCGCGAACACCTGGGTTTTATCAACAAAATAATCGGCGCTATAACGGGCGGTGAAATTCCCAGGCGTAAGCGCCGGGCTGTAGCGCTCAAGGGTCGGCAGCCCGGCTAGCACCCAAGCGGGTAAACCACCGTCGAGGACATACACAGCATCAAACCCCATGCTTTTGAACATCCACCAGGCCCTTGGGCTGGCGAACAAGCCCAGGTGGTCGTACACCACGATGGTTGAATCTGAATTGATGCCTAAAGCCTGCGCAGCCTCAGTGAACTGCTCAGCCGCGGGCATCATATGGGGCAGAGCACTGTTCTGATCACACACCTGTTTATCAAAATCAAACCTGCGCGCACCTGGAATCACCTGCACAGGCGCATAGGTGGGCTGGCCCGGCGGCGCCATACTGGCATCTAGGAGCACCAAATTCGCGGCATCGAGTTGTTCGCTCAGCCAAGCGACGTTGACAAGGGGAGAGGAAAGAAGCATGGGCACTCCAAAGGTGGTTGAATGGGAAGCGCTTAGGCTGGGAACAGCACCCCAGGCGGGGACACGGTACGGTTGCAAATAAGGTTTTTCGCCGCAGGTTTGGCACCTTGGCGGTCAATCGCGTTACCATGGCGGCTTTTGCCAGTTTGACTATGCCCCAGTCCTACATCAAGCGTATTTTAAATGCCCGCATCTACGATCTAGCCGTAGAGACCCCCCTGGAATTTGCGCCGCTCATCTCTGAGCGCTGCCAGAATCAGGTATGGCTCAAACGCGAAGACCTGCAGCCGGTGTTTTCCTTCAAAATTCGCGGCGCCTACAACAAATTATTGCAATTAACACCGGAGCAATTGGCCAAAGGCGTGGTGGCCGCGTCGGCTGGCAACCACGCCCAGGGCTTGGCGCTAGCCGCAGCCCACCTAGGCGTTAAAGCCACCATCGTCATGCCGCGCACTACCCCCGCGATTAAGGTAAATGCCGTTAAACGCCGGGGTGCAACCGTTGAATTACAGGGCGACAGCTATGACGAGGCGGCCGCTTTTGCCAAACAACTGGTGCAGCAACAGGGCATGGTGTACATCCACCCGTTTGATGACCCGGATGTAATCGCAGGCCAGGGCACAGTGGCCATGGAGATTCTGCGCCAGCACCCCCACCCGCTGGATGCAGTGTTTATCCCGGTAGGTGGCGGCGGTTTGTGTGCGGGCATGGCCGCTTACATTAAATATCTGCGCAGCGATGTAAAAGTATTTGCGGTGGAATCGGAAGATTCGGCGTGCCTAGCTGCGGCCATGGCCAGCGGCGAGCGCAGCGTACTGTCTCAAGTGGGTTTATTTGCCGATGGTATTGCCGTGGCGCAAATCGGCGAGGAGACCTTTCGCGTGCTGCGTGAGTGTATTGATGGCGTCATTACCGTCAGCTCCGATGAAATTTGCGCAGCGATAAAAGATATTTTTGAAGATAACCGCTCGATTACCGAGCCTGCCGGAGCCGCCGCTCTCGCCGGGTTAAAAAAATACGTCGCCCGCGAAGGGGTGAGCGGGCAGAGTTTTATCGCCATAGACTCCGGCGCCAACACCAATTTTGACCGTTTGCGGTATATCTCTGAGCGCACGGAAATTAGCGAAAATCGCGAAGCGATTTTGGCCGTCACCATTCCTGAACGCCCCGGCAGTTATTTGGAGTTTTGCACCCTGCTGGGCAGGCGCGCGATCACCGAATTTAATTACCGCTTTCAAAACGCGCAGGAAAACGCCCATATTTTTGTCGGTTTACAAATTTCCCCGGAGCGCGGCGATCGCCAGGATTTAATCCAGCGGCTGCGCCAACAGGGCTATGAAGTGACGGATCTTTCCGACAATGAAATGGCCAAGCTGCACATACGCCACATGGTGGGCGGGCGGGCGCCGGGTGATTTGAGCGATGAATTATTGATGCGCTTTGAATTTCCTGAGCGCCCCGGCGCGCTGCTGCAATTTCTGACTAAATTAGCCGGCCGCTGGAATATTTCACTGTTTCACTACCGCAACCACGGTGCCGCGTTTGGCCGTGTGCTGGTGGGCATGCAGGTGCCTGCCGATTCGCGCCAAGCCTTAATTACCGCCTTGGAGGAATTGGGTTATCCGTTTTGGGATGAAAGCCAGAACCCGGCCTATAGATTATTTTTGGCCTAAAGCGCCCCCACCTCACCAGCGCCCCCTACCCCACCTAACCCAGGGGGCGGATTTTTTGCTCATTGTGAGCAAGCGTTTATTTTTCTTGCAGAAATTTCCGCACAGCCGATTGTGCAGTGCGAAAAAAAACTGTATAAAGCGCACACGTTTACCCAGCGTTCATATTCACCAATTGCGAGGCTACCAGCGATGCGAACTGACGTATTATCCCTTGCAGCAATCATTTTTGTTGTAGGCGTGTTAATAAGCGGTTTAGGGGTAACCAACGTACTGCACAAAAAAACCACCCCCTCGGCAGAATTGCAACAAGGCTTTGCCCTCACCCAGCCTGAATAATTCTCCATATGTCGTTTATCGACAGATTTCTAACGCGTTATTAGGCTTCATTTTTGTTATCCGCAAAATGCTCAAGAATGGTGTGCTGCGCCGACAACAATATATTTTTAGCTAATTCCTGCGTATGAACCGCACGGGCGACAACCTGAGCCCCGATTAAACTGCTGGCGCAAGCCGCCGCCCGAGCCTGAGTTAAGCGCGGATTTAAACGCTGCAAATGGCTGACAAAACCCGCCAGCAACTGCCCGTAAACTATTTTGACACGCTCTTCACGCGGCGCCACATCGGTCACCAAACAGGCCAGTGGGCATGCCAGGGGCGCCATGGCCAGCTGCCCTGGCGTTAAATAGGTGCAGACAAATTCTTCAAAATTCATCCCCAGATGCAGGCTATGCGCCACCAAGCGCTGCCCCGCCAGCAACATAGCCTGGGCGTATAAATCGCTTTTAGACGTGAAGTGGGCGTAAAACGCTCCTCGCGTCATACCCGCCTGGGCCATCACCCGGTCTATAGCCACCGCGTCGTATCCGTAACGGGCAAATAATTCTGCAGCGGCCAGCAAAATAGTTTCCCGCGAGGCTGTTTTGTGATGTGCACTCCAACCCATTGAATTCCACCCATTAGGTAACCCATAAAACCTGAGCTTAACCGGTTTTCACCTTATGTTCTTGAACATATGGTGCCGGGCATTAACCTTCCCTCACCCGCGCCATTTAGTGGAATGGCGTTTAGGGCGCACCCAACAGCCCGTTTACTGGAGTTAGACATGAGTGTACAGATTATTGGTGTTCCTTTTAGCAACCTCGTGCGCAGCGTTTTATTATGCTGCGAAGAAAAAAATATTCCCTACAGCCTTAGCATGCAGCACCAGGGCCAGCCCATTGGGCTTAAGTCGGCGGCGTTAAATGCGCTTAACCCTATAGGGAAAATACCGGTATTAGTGCACGATGATTTTGTCCTCAGCGAAACACAAAGTATTTTGCGGTATTTAGACGCGCAGTTTCCCGCACCTGGCCTGCAAGGGAAAACGCCCCGTGAGCGCGCCCTGATCGACCAATGGTGCGCCGTATTTAATCAACAAAGCGATCTTATTTTTGTGCGCCACTATCTGTTGGAATGGGTATTTCCGAAAGGGGAAAATGGTCAGTTGCGCCAGGATGTAATCGACAATGCAACCCCTGCAGTGAAGGAACACCTAGCCCTATTAAGTGCCGCCCTGGGCACCCAACACTTTTGGGTGGGCGACGCCCTAAGCCTTGCCGATTTACTCCTACTGCCCATGCTGGATTATTTATTAGCCCTACCAAATGGCCCGGCATTATTCGCTGCGGCGGAAAATCTCTCTGCGTACACCCAACAGATGCGCCAAAGAATTAGCAGCAGCAAAATTTTGCAGGCGCCCAAGGGTTAATTCTGCACGCCAGAATAATTGTGGCGCTCTGGAAATATTCAAAAGCAGCTATTAAATAAGCCGTATCGCTGCCAAAAATACCGGCAAAATAATTGCAAATACAGGCGGCCAAACCCTATTGGGTCTGCACTAGCAGCTGTATTTCCAGTGGTGTCCAGGTGCCCTGCGGCGATAACTGCTGGAGGCGCAGGTGTACTTCACCCGGCTGATAACACAGGGCGGCAACTGCATCGGCCGCCCAGTTAAATACGCAGGCCGCAGGCACTGGCAGAGGGGTTTCGCTGCCGAACTGCAAGGGTTGCCAGGTAAAATAAAATTCTTTTAAGGATTGGCTAAGCCCTGTGCCTAAGTATTTTATGTAGGCCTCTTTTAACATCCAATAATAAAAACCCCATTGAGGCTCAGCGGCTTGTGCCGTTAAAAATGCAATCTCTCGAGGGTGAAAGTTATGCCGGGCAATACTGAGAATATTGGTATTGCGTTGCATATTTTCCGTGTCGATACCCAGCGGGTATTGATCCACCGCCAACAGCGCCCAGGTATCGCTGTGGGTTAAATTAAATTCCACGCCGCCGGGGTTAATGCCCCGCTGCAATGCAGGCTTGCCCTGGGGGCCAAAATCGAAGGCCAGATCTGCAATGGGGCATTTTAGCCTTTGCGCTAAAGCGGTTTTTTGCAGTACCCGGCTGGCTAAAAATGCCTGGCGATGCCGGTCAAACTTAAACCGCGAAAAGCGCGCATGTTCCTGCACATCCAAAAACTGCGCCGCAACCTCACCATCCAGGTCGCTAAATTCCGCCAGGCGGCAGAC
Organism: Cellvibrionaceae bacterium; assembly: GCA_035338675.1. GTDB lineage: Bacteria > Pseudomonadota > Gammaproteobacteria > Pseudomonadales > Cellvibrionaceae > CAMCXE01. The sequence continues at coordinate 5,507 of DAOQGS010000053.1, read as the reverse complement.
ATACATATCAATAATTCGCATAGATTCCCGCAGCAAAACGGCGCGCGGGGCCAAACAGTGAACCACCCCGCAAAACCACCCGCCGTTACAATTTGTTAACAGTTTTTACAACTGAGCCTTTCTAGTATGCCAGCAGCCAAACATGCAGCGGGCGGCCCCTTGTCGCCAGTTGGGTGGCTTACCGCGCGGGCCCTTGGCCTGCACTCACAGCAGAATCCGCAGAAGTAGCACCCTTAGAACTTAGCAGTAGATTAAAAGTAGAAAAGACACCCGCAACAACTCGCATTTGGGAGATTATCATGAAGACTTACCTTTTAGGGCTGAGTATCAGCTGTGCGCTGTTAGGCTGCTCAGGCGGCAAACCCACCGAGCAGACCAAGGTGGACTACAACCAACTTAAAGCCACCACCCAATCGGACACTCGCCTGGACACCCCCAGCAAAACCACCACAGAGGCCCACTTAAAAAATGGCCTGCGTCTGCAACTCAACCAAAGTAACACCTACCTAAGAGACTCCGTTACCGCTGGCGGCGCCACGGGCAATCCGGTTCCCGTCAGCAGCCCTGAGAGCACTAATTTTTCCGCCACCAATGTGCATATCGCCGGTGTGGATGAAGCAGATGTGGCCAAATACGACGGCCAGTATTGGTATTGGGCGGCCAATTACCAACAGGGTATGCGTATATTTAAGGCCGGTAGCGACAGCAAGGCCGAGCTCATCAGCGAGCAAGCGGCGACACCACAACTCACCACCCAAGGTATTTATCTGCAGCAAACCCAGGGCAAAACCACCCATGTGGTAAGCCTAAATAGCGAGTACGGCAACATAGGCCCTATTTGGCTGCCCGCCATTAATGTGGGCATAGCGCAACCGGCGATTGCCACCGATGCCCTGATTGCGCGGCCTTTTTATTACCGCCCGCAAAATGGCAAATTAGTGATCGAGTGGAGCGATGTCAGCCAAGTCGCCAAGCCTGCCGTCACACGGCAATTAACCCTGCAAGGGCGCTTGATGGACTCGCGCAAAATAGGTGATGTGTTGTATGTATTCACACGCTTTGACCCCTGGCTGGATGAGCTAAAACCGGCTGAGCTTAACTCCGCCCAGCAAGATGCCAACGAACAAATTCTGCAAAAAACCGCACTCGTTGATTTAATGCCGAAGTACAACTTCGACCAACAAGCGCAAAAACCCCTCACCGATAATTGTATGGTGCCCGCAGGGGTTGACAGCCACCAGGGCTTTCCAAGCCTGGTGCATATCACCGCCGTGGATCTAAAAACTCAAACCCTCTTGGGCAGCACCTGTATTAACGCGCCCATGCAGAGTTTTACCATGAATGAACAACACGCCTTTTTAACCGCCCATGCCGCGGGCCTTAACGGCGTGAATAAAACCTTTATTCACCAATTTACCCTGAGCGAGAAAGGCGCCAGTTATTCCGCCAGCGGCAGTGTGGCCGGTTTTATCAATGGCGATTTATCGTTTTGGTTAAATGAAAAAGACGGTTATGTGCGGGTGTTGAGCAGCGATTTAAGCAACCAGGATACCCAACATAGAATTAGTGTCTTAAAAGAGCAAAAAGGCGAATTAACCACGCTTGCTCAACTGCCCAACACACAACACCCAGAAAAAATAGGCAAACCCGGCGAGAGTATTTACGGCGCCCGTTTTGTGGGTGATAAAGCCTATGTGGTCACCTTCCGCCGCACCGATCCGCTGTATGTAGTCGACCTAAAAACACCGAGTGAGCCTTTTATTGCCGGTGAATTACAGGTGCCAGGCTTTGCCACCTACTTGCACCCAGTGGGGGAGAATTATCTGTTTACGCTCGGCCAAAGTGCCGATGACACCGGCCGTGTAACAGGCATTAAAACCGAATTAATTGATGTGAGTAACCCGGCCAAACCGATTTCAACCAAAGCTCTGTATTTTGGCACTAACGCCAGCAATGCCGATGCACTCTACGATTTACACGCAGTAGCCGTATTACCCCAAACCAATGGCGATACACGCTTTGCCTTTTCCATTAATAATTACGACCAAAATTATCAGTGGGCCTATTCGGGCGTTTATTTATTCTCGGTTGCAGGCGTTGCCAACAATAAAGCCGATTTAACCCACGACGGTGTCGTTATTACCGAGGCGCGCTCAAGCCAACAATATGCGCCGAAATATTACGGCAATGGCCGCAGCCTGTTAAACGGTGATGCGGTTTATTACGGCGTCGGCGGCAGCGTCTGGGCCAGCAACTGGAACACCCCCAAACAAGTGACCGGCCCGATTCCCGCCCCTAAACCACAACCTCAACCGGATCCCATCGCCTGCACCGCCGATGTTCGCGCGGGCCTGGATATTCACGTGTACACAAGCGGGGCTGCCGCCTGTGATACCAGCATCGAAATTCAGGACGGTGATTATCGCGAGCGCCCCACGGGCTACTATCCCGGCGACAGCCGCACAGAATGTGTCTATTCCGGCGCGGCTGAACGCGCTGGCAGCTACAGCATCACCGCTAAATTAAAGGGTTTTGCCACCCAAACCCTGCAAACACAGGTGAGCAGTGATCGCTGCCATGTGATTACAGAACAAGTCACGATTAAACTTGCACCGTAGAAAATAGGCGCCATGTATTAACCCGGCACCAAATGCCGCCGGGTTAATAACTTTGCCCGGCCATGTGCCGGGCTTTTTGTATTCGGCCTATAAGCCGATTACCCGTTTAAGTGCAGTACACTGTGCAGCCTATATCGCTCACCACTCGGTATGTGCCCATGTTTAAATCCACTGTACTTAAATCTCTCAATTACCTCGCCCTCGGTTGCAGCTGTATAACGCTGCTTGCCTGCAGCCATAAACCGCAATTTACCTTGCAACAAGTGTGGAAAACAGCAGGTTTTTTAGTACCAGAATCCGTTTTATTAGTGGGTGAAGGGGCACAACAGCGCATTTTTGTCTCCCAGATAGACGGCCAAGGCGGCGATGCGGATGGCAAAGGCGCGATTGCTGAAATTAATTCCGACGGCGCGCTCATAGATGCCAATTGGATCAGCGGCTTAAATGCCCCCAAAGGCATGGCCGCGTTTAATAACCGCTTGTATGTGGCCGATTTAACTGAGCTGGTTATCATTGATATTGCGCAGAAGCAAATCATCCAAAAACTGCCCTTGCCCCAGGCAAAATTCGCCAATGATGTGGCCGTGGATAAAAACGGCGTGGTGTATATTTCCGACACCATGGCCCACCGGGTATACAAATTTGCCGATGGCAATGCCAGTGTATTGGTAAAAGATACGGATAATGCCAATGGCTTATGGGTTACCGACAGTGGGCTGATGATTAATTGTGCCGAGGAATTAAAGTTTTACGATTTTCAGCAGCAAAAACTCACCACCTTGGAGAGCGGCTTTAGCAAAAACCTGGACGGCATAGCGGCACTGGACGATAAACATTTTCTGCTGAGCGTGTGGGCGGGGAAAATTTACGAATACACCCTCGGCGGCGGCAAGGCAGTTTTGCTCGATTCGACAGAGCAAAAAATTAATACTGCCGATATTGCGCTGGATCAAAAATCGCGGGTGTTATACGTGCCGAATTTTTTAAACAATACAGTGACAGCCTACAAGGTATTGCCCTGACACTGGCCTTAGCCGTTGCGTTTTTTACGCGGTGCCGCAATAGAATCAGCAGAATTTAGGCCGCAATACAGGTGTATTTTCCCCATCTGACAGAACCTGCAGCCACGGGTTATTAACCTAAAAAGCGCCGCTCACTCGGCGCTTTTCTTTAACTAAGATCAACCCCCCAGAAAATTCATTCAACTACCCCAAGGTAGCTTCTAGAAACATCGACTATTACCATTTTCACCCCCTGCAATCGGTTACTCTAGGTTTGAGCCTGAATTTACCGAGCGGGCGTTTTTACACGCCTTGGTCAGCGGAGTAGCCCCATTTAAATGCGGGAAATTACCCCACTGCCAAACGCCTCAACGCTCATTCAGGCCAGCCGCTGGGGGCCGCCCAGACACTTAATATTGTTGCTGAATTACCTATAAATATGTGTCTTGCCTCCCGCATTGGCTTAAGCCGAAGGGTAAATGGCACAGACTAGATTAAGGGAAACACTATGAAAAAAATTCTTCCTCTGCTTATTGCCAGCCTGGTGGCCGCCGGCTGTTCGGGGACTGGCCCGTCCAGCTCTTCGTCGTCTTCCGGCTCTTCTAGCTCGACAAGTTCATCTAGCTCCTCCGGCTCGACAAGTTCATCCAGCTCATCCAGTTCGTCGAGTTCATCCAGCTCGTCGTCATCGCGGCCCTCCAGCTCGTCCACCTCGTCTTCATCAAGCTCCACCTCCTCAACCGGTGGCGGCACGGGTGATGTGGCCGCAGGTAAAGCAGTGGTTAAATCCGCCTGTTTGGGTTGCCATAAAGATCCAGAGGAAGACGGCAAATTCATAGGCGTGTTTAGTTTTGACGTTAACCGCTTTACCTACCACACCATGGATGATTATCAAGGCAAGGGCTATACGGGTTCGTCGCAATCGGATCTGGCCAATTTTATCGGCAATGAAATGCTCGGCTGCGGCGGAGCCTGTACGGATGCACAAAATGCCGCCGCTTATTTATGGTCCATTCGCGGCCAAGCGCCGGTAGTGACCCAATACGCCTGTGATACCAGCGCGCCTGTGTTGTACGGCCGCCGGGATTTAAAACTGTTGACCTCCTACGAATACCACAACTCCCTGCAGGCGCTGTTTAAAAAGCCCCTGCCGGATGATTTCTCCACCCAAAACCGCGCCAGTGACGACATCAAAGTGGGCCGCATGCCCAACCATACGTTGGAGAAGGTGTCTGAAGGCCGCTTGACCGCCTATGACAACAACGCCGAAGAACTGGCCAAGTGGGCGTTGGCCACAACAGGTGCCTTGGATTTTGACTGCCTAGACAAAACCACCTGCGCCAATAACTTTATCGATAAATTCGCCTACTACGCCTTCCGCCGCCCGCTGACGTCGGCTGAGCGCACGGAGTATCGCGACATTATCGGCACACCTAAAGATGTCAAAACCGGCTTGCAATGGGCCATTCGCTCGGTGTTGATGTCACCGCAATTCCTCTACCGCTCGGAGCTGGGTAAAACCGTCGCCGAGGCGCGCACCTACAAGCCTGAGCAACCCACCGACGCCGACGTAGTGCAGGGTGAACCCCTCACCACCATTACCATGCCCGAGGTGACCTACGGCACAGACGGCTTTGCCACTTACGGCGCCTATAAGTATGTGGGCCTCACCCCCAGCTACACCTGGACCGGTGACGATATAGTGGTGGTGTCGGTTAAATCCGGCGGCTCCGGCAATGGCAACTTTGGTATCACCATCAACAACGGCACCTTCAAACAGGAAACCGTGGTGGATAGCAACAAGACCATTACCCTGCGGGTGAAAGGCATTACCGGTGCCGGTAAATACGTGCAAACCTACAATCAGAGCGGCAACGCTATTGGGGTG
>DAOQGS010000052.1:0-11426 GCA_035338675.1 Cellvibrionaceae bacterium | reverse complement strand
CGGATGCCATTTTTGAAGGTATCGGTGGCAGCCGTATGATCGAGCAGGGGTTTAAAAGTTTTTTTCCGCAGGATCGTTTAGCGGTAATGGGCTTTGTGGAACCCTTAAAGCGCCTGCCGGAACTTCTGCGCATGCGCAAAACCCTCGCCGATTATTTTGTGCAGAAAATACCGGATGTATTTATCGGTATTGATTCGCCGGATTTTAATTTGCATTTGGAAATGATCCTGCGCAACCGGGGCATTCGCGTGGCGCATTATGTCAGCCCATCCGTTTGGGCCTGGCGGCAGGGGCGCATTAAAAAAATACAAACAGCGGTGGATTTAATGCTTACCCTGTTTCCGTTTGAAAATGCCATTTACGAGCGCCACCACATCCATGCTGTATGTGTCGGCCACCCGCTGGCGGATTCGATTCCCTTGGACGATCAAACCTTAGTCGCCCGGCAAGCCCTGGGCATAGCGCCTGACGCGCAGGTTTTAGCGGTATTACCTGGCAGCCGTCAAGCGGAGGTGGAGCGCTTGGGGGCTATGTTTTTTGAAGTGGCCAGCCGGTTGGCGGCGGACAATCCAGCGTTAATTATTCTTTGCCCCGCCGCCAATCCTAAACGCCTGGAGCAGTTGAAAGTGCTGTTGGCAGGGCGAGACCTCAAAGTTAATGTGCAGCTGGGCAACTCCCACCAGTTAATGGCGGCTGCCGATGCGGTACTGATGGCATCTGGCACCACCAGCCTTGAGGCCATGTTGCTGAAAAAACCCATGGTAATTGCCTACAAGGTAGCGCCTGTGAGTTATTGGATTTACAAGCGTCTTGTGAAGGTGAGTATGATCGGGTTGCCGAATTTATTGGCCGGGGAAAAAATTGTCCCCGAGTTCATACAAGATGCGGCAACCACTGACAATTTGTGTCAGGCCCTGGGTGAACTGCTTCGCAATAGAGGCGCCCATCAGCGTCAAAAAGAAGCCTTTTTACGCCTGCATCAAAGTTTGCGGCGCGACGCCAATCAACAGGCGGCCAACGCGATTCAAGGCTTAATAGAGACCTCTTTGCTATGAAAATTGCCGGTGTTGACGAAGCTGGGCGAGGGCCGCTGGCGGGTGATGTGGTGGCCGCTGCGGTTATTTTAGATCCCGCAAAACCCATTAAAGGCCTGGCGGATTCGAAAAAACTCAGTGAAAAACGCCGCGAACAGCTGTTTGACGAAATAATTGACAAGTCACTGGCGTTTGCCATCGCCCGGGCAAGCCCTGCGGAAATTGATCAAATTAATATACTTAACGCCAGTTTACTGGCAATGCAGCGGGCCGTGGACGGGCTTGCACTGGTGCCAGATGAAGTATTAGTTGACGGCAACCGCTTGCCGAAGTGGACTTATCCATCGCGGGCCATAGTCGGTGGTGACAGCAGTGTCGAACAAATTAGCGCCGCGTCGATTTTGGCTAAGGTAACCCGCGATCGCGACCTATGTATCCTCGATCAAACCTACCCAGGTTATGGCTTTGCAGGCCACAAAGGCTACCCCACCAAGGCCCATATCGAGGCTTTAACCAGGTTAGGCATCACCCCGGTACACCGCTTATCCTATGGACCGGTAAAAAAACTCCTCAAGCCCTAACCGTTGGTCGCACCGCTTAAAAGAAAATAAGTTCCGGCACAAAATTAGCTATACATTAGATATCGGTGATTGACAGTGCGAGTCATTGTTGGGGTTATCTGGATGTTAGTTAATATATTTAACAGTGCCGAGGTGTGGCACCCTTGGATTGGTGGTTACTACGCTTGGCTGAAAAGCTTCTACCATTTTGAGCCTGTTTTCCGCGGCGGTTATATTCAGCACCCGCGAGAAATTCCAGTCACACTTTTATCGGCCACTCCCCAGCAGGTGACGGCGGCCGATGATAAACAAGCCGGCCCTGCAGACTGTGCTGCTGAGAGTAAAGCAGCTGAGAGTAAAGAAGCCGGCATTTGTTTTTGGACCCATGAACAACCCCACGTGCAAGATAAGGTGGTACTAGGCATTGATCTGGACAATAACCACTTCATTGGCAAAGGCAGTGTTGTGCGCGTGCAGCCTGAAAACGACGGCAATTGGGTATGCGTAAAAATTGATCCTGAAGATGCGTTTGCCATTCGTATGGCCGAGCAGTTATGCCAGATTGAACACTACCGCAGCGACAACAAACAGTATTTAGACCGCACTATGTCGCAGGATGAGGCCGCCCAGGAGTGGATCGCTAAGTATGCCGCTTTATTTTCTGCCCATATTTAACTGCGCCTGCCAAGCCTGTTAGTTGCCGCTGTATTGTTGTTGTCTCTTCGCTCTACTGCCTCCTTGTCCGTCCCTTTAGCTTGCCTCGTCTTTCGTACGCCTTCTCTTTGGCGGCCGTTTTGTGTCGCTAATTCTTTTTTCAATCCTGAAAACTTTAGGTGTTCGCAGCGGGATTTTACTGTGTAAATTCCTTGCGTTTTAATCGGGCGTATTTAAGCGCTCTAATTCATCTTGATGGGCCAGCCAGGACTCCTCACAAGCGTTTAATTCATCGCGCAGTTTTTGCACTTCTTGAGCGGTGTGCTGGGCCTTGGTTGGATCTTGTTGATACAGGCTTGGTTCGGCCAAAATAGTTTCTTTTTCCTGAATCTGTTTTTGCAGCAGATCCATTTTTTTCTCGATGCTGCGAATTGCCTGGGTTATGGGTTTTAATTGCTCCCGTCGCGCCGCCGCATGTTGGCGAACTTCTTTTTTATTATTATCGGTCGTAGAATTTTTTGCCGCCGGTGTCTCCTCAGCTGTTTTGCGCTCGGCGATTAACCATTGATGGTAATCATCCAAATCGCCTTCAAAAGCTGCCACCTTACCATCGGCCACCAACCAAAATTCATCCAGCGTATTGCGCAGTAAATGGCGGTCGTGGGAGACCACAACTATGGCGCCTTCAAATGCTGATAAGGCATCGTTAAGGGCCTGGCGCACTTCTAAATCTAAATGGTTGGTGGGTTCGTCGAGCAATAATAAATTGGGTTTTTGCCAGGCTACAATTGCTAGCGCCAAGCGAGCTTTTTCACCGCCGGAGAAGTGTTCGATGGTTTCCAAGGCGCGCTCGCCGATAAAGCCAAAGCTGCCTAAAAAATTGCGAATACTCTGTTCGCTGGCTTTGGGTGCCAGGCGTTGTAAATGCAGGGCCGCACTGGCGTGAATATCCAAGGCTTCCAACTGGTGTTGGGCAAAATAGCCGATGCGTAGATGCGGGCTTTCCGTGCGTTCACCGGCGAGTAACGGCAGCGCCCCGGCTAGGGATTTAAGCAGGGTGGATTTACCGGCGCCATTGTGCCCCAGTAAACCGATACGGCTGCTGCCAAATAACGAAACTTGCACTTTGGTTACCACCGCCTGCTCATAGCCCAATGATGCGTTTGCAAGGCTTAAGAGGGTTTGCACTTCGCGCTCGGGGTTGGGGAAACGAAAACTAAATTCCGAGTCGCTGTGGGCGGGCGCCAATTTTTCCATGCGCTCCAATTCTTTTAAGCGGCTTTGCGCCTGTTTGGCTTTGCTGGCTTTGGCGCGAAAACGCCGTACAAAATCGGCAATTTCCGCCATGCGCTCTTGTTGTTTGTGAAAGGCAATATTCTGTTGCGCCAAACGTTCGGCTTTTTGCCGCTCAAAGGCCGAATAATTACCGCTGTAACTGATTAATTGCTGGCCTTCAAAACTGGCGATGGCTTGGATGCAGTTGTCGAGAAAATCCCGGTCGTGGGAAATCATCAGCAGTGTGCCTTTGTAGGCTTGCAGCCAAGCTTCCAGCCAAAAGGTTGCGTCTAAATCCAAGTGGTTGGTGGGTTCATCAAGCAATAATAAATCGCTGGGGCACATAAGCGCCTGGGCTAGATTTAGCCGGATGCGCCAGCCGCCGGAAAAATCGCTGACGCTGCGCTGGGCGTCGGCAGGTTTAAAACCCAAACCCGATAATAAACGCGCCGCGCGGGCAGGGGCGGTATAGCCGTCGATGGTTTCAAACTGTTGATACAGGGCCGCGAGCCGTTCTCCATCTTCACTGTTGGCTATAGAGTTCTCTATAGCGCGGTACTGGCTGTCGCCATCGAGAATATAGTCCAGTGCCGTGCGCTCAGAATTGGCTACCTCTTGGGCCATGTGGGCTAAGCGCCAGTCCTTAGGGATTTTTATCTCGCCCGTGTCCGCCTGTAATTGGCCGAGTAATAATTTAAATAAGCTGGATTTACCGCTGCCATTAACACCTATGACCCCCCATTTTTGTCCTGGGAAAATCGTTAGATTGGCGTTGTTTAAGAGGCTCTTGGTGCCCAGTTGCAGGCCAAGGTTGTTCAATTGAATCATGGGAATTAATAGCGGCTAAAGTGGGCGAGGGCGGCAAGAGTACACCAAAGCCGCAGGTTTTTGCCTGCCGTATTTACTGTCAAATTTCGATGGCTGACTATTGGGGGCGCTTGCCGATCAGCGCAACCGGCTTAGGTATTTTTTTGCTGGGCATCGCGCCATTTTTTTAGGGCGTGCAAGGTGGCAGTACCCAAGCGCCCCACAGATTTTTGCAGCGCTGTTATTTCGTTGGCGGCAGCGGAAAGTGGCGCAGTCGATTGATTAAACAAGCCGGTGTTTAAGGATAAATTATCCGCTGCAGTGGTGAGTTGCTTAAGTGGCCGGCTGACCCAAATATGCACGCACACAAGGCTCAGAACTAAGGTGCTTAAAATCAAGCCTATTTCCATGGGGCCTATGTATTGATGTAGATTGGTCCAGAGCGGCTCAGTGGGTATAGAAACGCTGATGATCCCTGCCAGATCACCCTCTTTAAAACCAAAACCATGCTGGCTGCCATAACGCTTGAGCACATCCTCCGGTGCATTGGCGGTATCGCCATGGCATTTAAGGCAATTGGCGGTGTGGTAAATCGGTTTGGCGTAGCGGTAGGCGCCCTCATAAACACCGGTAAATTCGTTTAAATGGCCTTTGTTAATCGCCTGCAATGCACGCATTTCAAAACCATCGGGTTCATTATTCGGGTTCATGACATTTTCCGATGTCATGCGAAATTTAGTGGGCGATGACGAGTGCATTACCACATCGGCAAACTCGCGTTGCGCCAAGGCAGGGTTTTTACTGAAAAAAACCACCTTTTGCGCCAATTCACCATCGTGTACCGTATATTCTTCGCGGCTTAAATAACTCTCGGAATTATTGGCTTTTACCCACACACGGCCGGAATTGGCGACCCAAGCGCCAAACGCCTCTACATTGGCAACCACTGTTTGCGCTTGGGCACGCAGTTGGTGCAGGTGAATTTTTTCGGCTATATAAAAATAAGCCAGTGCATTCAGGCCTAAAACACAAGTCATTAGAAAGAAGAATTTAATTTTTAACGGCACGTCGTAATCTCCGCAACTGGCTGCCCGCCCTGCAGCCCACAGTCTAAAATCACTAAATTAATAGTATAAAACCAAATGCACGACTTCCATTTTTAAATAGGGGACAGAATGTCTGATGCGTCTAAGTGTAGGCACAGTTTGCGCGGACGAATCGACATTTCCGTACATTTGCTGTAATCCTGCCGCAAGCTTTGTTAGAAGTTGTTTTTGGGGAACCCGCTAAGAGAGGTGCCGGGGCCTATCCAGGAAATACGCAGGTTTAATGACGGGAGGGATTTTTAGGTAAAGCTGAAAGTGTTTATTACACTCTTAAAAAAGCACACCTATAAAAAAGGCCCCGTAGGGCCTTGATGTGTCGATGATTTACTCCTCGGCGGCGCGCTTATTAGGCACGGCGGCATTTTCATAAACCAACAGAGGCACGGATTCACCCTTAATGACGGTTTCATCCACAACTACCTTGGCAATACCCGTCTCCGATGGAATGCGGTACATGGTATCCAGCAACACCGCTTCCATGATGGAGCGCAGGCCGCGAGCGCCGGTTTTGCGCTCCATGGCTTTTTCGGCCACAGCGCGCAGAGCGTCTTCGCGAAAATCAATTTCTACGCCTTCCATTTCAAACAGTTTTTTATACTGTTTAACCAGGGAGTTTTTAGGCTCGCTTAAAATGGCCACGAGGGCGGCCTTATCAAGCTCCTCAAGGGTTGCAACCACGGGTAAGCGGCCGACAAACTCAGGGATTAAGCCGTAGCGTACCAAGTCTTCGGTTTCCAAGCTCTTCAAAGAGTCGCCGATGTTTTTCGAGCCGTCTTTGCTCTTAACTACAGCTGAAAAGCCGATACCGCCTTTTTCGGAACGATCGCGGATGATCTTGTCGAGACCGGCAAATGCGCCGCCGCAAATAAACAGAATATTGCTGGTATCGACCTGTAAAAACTCCTGCTGTGGGTGCTTGCGACCGCCCTGGGGTGGCACAGAAGCAATGGTGCCTTCAATGAGCTTCAAGAGCGCCTGCTGTACACCTTCGCCGGATACATCGCGGGTAATCGACGGGTTGTCGGATTTGCGAGAAATCTTGTCGATCTCGTCGATGTATACGATTCCCTGCTGAGCTTTTTCAACGTCGTAATCACACTTTTGCAGCAGCTTCTGGATGATGTTTTCAACGTCTTCACCCACGTACCCGGCTTCGGTGAGGGTGGTGGCATCGGCGATGGTGAAAGGCACGTTTAACAGGCGAGCCAGCGTCTCTGCCAGGAGGGTTTTACCGCTACCGGTGGGACCTACCAGCAGGATGTTGCTTTTGCCGAGTTCAACATCCTCTTTGCCTTTTTTCTTGCCCCCCAAGCGCAGGCGCTTGTAGTGGTTGTACACCGCAACGGCGAGGACTTTTTTCGCCGCCGTTTGACCGATTACGTATTCATCGAGGGTGGCTGAAATTTCCTTTGGCGTCGGCAAACGGTCGCTGCTGGCCTCGCTGGTGTTTTCATGCACCTCTTCGCGAATAATGTCGTTGCACAGGTCAACGCACTCGTCGCAAATAAATACGGACGGCCCAGCAATAAGCTTGCGCACCTCGTGCTGACTCTTGCCACAAAATGAGCAGTACAGCAGCTTGCCGTTGTCTTCGGTATCACTGTTGTGGTCGGTCATTAAACCTCTCCGCCAAATTAAAAAATTGGGTCAAAAATAGCAGGCTTATATGGTGCCCGAATCGCTCTTTTAAACCCATTGGTTGCGCGCATATCCACTTTGAACTGCGCGCTGGTTTATTTTTTCGTATCTTTGCTAAGTGCGTCACGGCTTGCCAGCACTTCGTCAATCAGGCCGTAGTTTTTCGACTCCTCGGCGCTCATGAAGTTGTCGCGCTCGGTGTCGCGGGCAATTTCTTCAACGCTGCGGCCGGCATGAAACGCCATCAGGGTATTCAAGCGCTCGCGAATTTTTAAAATCTCTTGTGCTTGAATATGAATGTCAGACGCCTGGCCCTGAGCGCCGCCGGAGGGCTGGTGAATCATGGTGCGAGCGTTAGGCAGTATGTAGCGTTTGCCCTTGGCTCCGGCGTTGAGCAAAAACGCGCCCATGCTGCAGGCCTGGCCGATACACATGGTGCTGACATCGGGCTTGATAAATTGCATGGTGTCGTAAATCGACATGCCCGCGGTTACCGAGCCGCCCGGTGAATTGATATATAGATGAATGTCTTTATCGGGGTTTTCGGCTTCTAAAAATAACAATTGGGCCACAACCAGGTTGGCCATGTAGTCTTCAACTGGGCCCACCAAAAAAATCACGCGCTCTTTTAACAGGCGGGAGTAGATGTCAAAGGAGCGTTCACCCCGTGCGGTCTGCTCAATTACGATGGGTACTAGGGCAGATTGGGGCGTTTGTACGGAAGAGGGTGGTAGGTAAAAATCGCGCATATCAAGGATATCCTTGGTTCTGTCTTAAGGTTTACAGTCCGCTATCGGCTGGTGTGTGAGATGGCTGAGCACATCCAAGCTTAACCCGAGAAACAAAGATATTCCAGAAAAAGTCCGTAGCCACAACCGCGCCATTGGGGCGATTATTCTGTAGTCAAGAGGCTGTATCCCTGACAAAAAAGTGCCGCTCAACCGCCTGTTAAAAGCGGGTAAACGCTGGCGGGAGCTTAGGGCTCGCCGCCAGCAGAGGCAGATTATTGCGCGGTGGGACGAATCAATTCTTGATATGGAACAACCACATCATTGACCTGCATGGTGCCGATCAGGAGGTCCACCACCTGATCTTCAATCGCTGCAGATTCAACGCTGGCCAACAGGTTGGGGGTCGCGTAGTAGTATTCAATTACGCCCTGAGGGTCTTCGTAGGAAGCGGCGGCGCTTTCAATCAGGCTGCGTACGCGATCGCCATCGGGTTTTAAGTTGTTTTTGACGATGATCTCCGAGATCAAAAGGCCCAGAGAGGTGCGGCGCTGGGCTTGTTCGCGAAAGAGTTCGTCCGGCATCAGGGCGCGCACGTCGAATTTACTGGTATCCAGCTGGCCGTACTGCTGTAGCGCCTGATTACGCAGGGCGTCGATTTCTTCGTTGACCAGACTTTTGGGAACTTCCACTGGGTTAATAGCCAGCAAAGCGGAGAAAACGTCGTTTTTCAGGCGGTTTTTGGACGCCTTGTTCTTCTCGTTTTCCATGTTGTTTTTAACATCGGTGCGGAAGCGCTCGATGCCGCCTTCGGTGATGCCAAAGGTGGCGAAGAAGATGTCATCAACCTCGGGTAGCTGCTCGGCTGAGACGCTATTTAGGGTGATGGCAAAATTGACGTTGGCGCCCTTAAGGCTATCTACGTGGTAGTCGGCTGGGAAGGTGAGCGCGACGTCTTTGGTTTCGCCAGCGGACAAGCCCACTATGGCGTCTTCAAAGCCTGGGATCATGGTGTTAGAGCCCAGTTGCAAGTTGTGGCCCTGGGCGCTGCCGCCGTCGAAGGCGGCGCCGTCTTGGGTCCCGACAAAGTCGATATTAACGCGATCACCGGTGGCGGCGGGGCGGGAAACTGGCTCCCATTTAGCTTGGCTTTTGCGCAGGATTTCGATCATCTCATCCACGTCGGTCTCGCTGATCTCGGCGGAGTAGCGAGTGATTGCTTGGCCAGTTAAATCCTGCAGTTCAACGGTGGGATAGACTTCAAAGACGGCGACAAACTCAACGTCTTTGCCCGCGCCTAATTGTTTGGGTTCGATTTGGGGGCGGCCAGCGGGGCGCAGGTTTTCTTTGCGGAAGGCGTCATCCAAAGAGCGGTTGATGACATCGCCGAGGACTTCCTGGCGGATGCCTTGGCCGAAGCGCTGACGCACGACACTCATGGGCACTTTGCCTTGGCGGAAGCCGTTGATGCGTGCGCTTCTGGCAGCATTTTCTAGGCGGCGGTTTACTTCGCCATCAACCACATCCGCAGGGACTCCTACGGTCAGGCGGCGCTCCAGACTTGATGTTGTTTCAAGCGAAACTTGCATGCTGTGCCTCGTTAAGTAAATTCAGTAATTTTGTGTAATTCGGATGATTTAAGAGGGAGGTGTTTATAGTGGTGCGGTCGGAGAGACTCGAACTCTCACACCAAAGGCGCTGGAACCTAAACCCAGTGCGTCTACCAATTCCGCCACGACCGCTCGCTATGAACACCTCAGAACGCTGTGATGGGGCTCTAGTGCGCAATTGCCGCGCATCCGCCATCCCAAATTTGAGGGAGCAGGATTCTGCCACAGCGTTTAAGGCCATGGCAAGAAAAAATCACGGGCTTTGGCCGCTGTGCTGGGATGAATGAGCCAAATGGGGCACAATGGCGGTTTTTGCGCGGCGCTTATGACAACTCCCTTTACTCACCTAGGCTCACTTTCGGTTGTGGACTTCTTAGCCGACTACTGGCAGAAAAAGCCCCTGCTGATTCGCCAGGCCCTGCCGGGGTTCATCTCGCCCCTGGCGCCGGAGGAGATTGCAGGCCTCGCCCTTGAGGAAGAGGTGGAATCCCGGCTGGTAATAGAAACGCCTAAAGCGGGCAAGCCCCTGCAGAGCGACTGGCACCTGGAACACGGCCCTCTGCCGGATGAGCGCTTTGCCACCTTGCCCACCTCCCACTGGACGGTGTTGGTGCAGGCGGTGGATCAGATCTTCCCCGCCGTCCAAGAGCTATTAAACCAATTTAGATTTATCCCCAACTGGCGGCTGGACGATGTAATGGTCAGCTACGCCACCACCGGCGGCGGCGTGGGGCCGCATTTTGATTATTACGATGTGTTTTTACTGCAGGGCCAGGGCAGGCGCCTGTGGCGGGTGGGCGGGATTGTTAATGACGCTACGCCCCTGCGAGAGGATACGGATATGAAAATCCTCACCGACTTTGCCAGCCAAGAAGAGTGGGTGTTAGAGCCAGGGGATCTGTTGTACTTGCCGCCCAATGTGGCCCATTGGGGGATCGCCCAGAGTGATGATTGTGTAACCTATTCCGTGGGCTTTCGAGCCCCCAGTGAAAGCGAGATGGTGCTGGGCTTTAGCCAGTTTGTGGCCGAGGAGCTGTCGGCGGATCAGCGCTTTAGGGACCCGGAATTTCCACTGCAGGAAGACCCAGGTGAGATTAAACCCTGGGTAATCGAGAAATTTAAACAGCACCTGCAAGCGCTTTTGCACAATGAGGCTCAGCTGACGGAGTGGGTGGGCCGGTTTGCCACCGAGGTGAAACGCCAGTCGCCGCCCAGCGCTGAAGTGTTAGAGGGCCTGCGACTGAGCCCCGCCTGCCGGGCCGCCTATGTGTTGCAGGATGATGGTGTGCTGTTATTTGTGAATGGCGAGCTGGCCAATTGCTCCCTCGCCCTGGCCAAGGCCATCTGCAGCTATGGGCCCATCGAACCTGAACAATATGGGCCAGAGGACCGGGAGTTGATTGAGCAGATGCTAGACGCGGGCTGGTTAAATGACTCAGCGGATCACTGATACCGCCTGGCCTGCGCACCAGTTGGCCATCAGCCAGCTGCGCCGGGCGGTTTTTATCGACGAGCAACAGGTTCCCGAGGCTTTGGAGTGGGACGATAAGGACGAGGCTGCTCGGCACTTTTGCCTGTGGCAGGGCGAGACCCTCGCCGCCTATGCCCGCTTATTAATGCTAGAGGGCAATACCGGTAAAGTGACCCGCATGGCGGTGAGCCAGTCCCAGCGCGGTGTGGGTTTGGGGCAGCATTTGGTGCAGCACATTATCGCTTGGGCCCGGCAGGCGGGCCTTAAGACTTTGGTGTTGGAGGCACAGGTGCAGGCCCAGGGCTTCTACGAGCGCCAGCAGTTTGTGGCCAGCGGCGAGGTGTTTTGGGATGCGGGCATCGAGCACCGGCACATGGCGTTAAGGCTTTAGGCCGAGGCGGGTGTTTGTCGCGCAGGTGTTATTGAAAGCTGGGGCCGAAGCCCTTTTTAAGTGTGTAAATGAAGGTACTGATATATGAGTGAGGCGAGCCTGCGCATAACGGAGGGGTTTTACTCCCTGCAGGGGGAGGCCCTGACGGCGGG
>DAOQGS010000051.1:0-11558 GCA_035338675.1 Cellvibrionaceae bacterium | reverse complement strand
AACTGATAGTCGCCGCGCCCCTCATACAAGCTCACCTTGGCCCGCAGCAGTACTTTGTCGCCGTCTTTCACCGCGCAGCGCACGGCCAGGTTGCGGTTTTTAAACATGGCGCAGCGAATTTGCGCATTGGCATCCTTCAGGGTGAAGTACCAGTGGCCAGAGGAGGGGCGGGATAAATTGCTGATTTCCCCTTCCACCCACAACAGCGGCAACGCCTCTAATAGCTGGCGCACCTGGCCGTTTAACTGGCTGACGCTGAGGACCTGGCGGTCGGTGGGGGTGGATTGGCTCATGGCGGAGGGGTTCGATTGGGGGATGGCGCCAGTCTAGGCGATGTTGCCAGCAAAATTAACCCTCGCCTTGTGTCTGCAAAACGAGGTAGGCCACCGAGCAGTAACGCAGGCTTTTGCCCAGGCTGATCAGCACAATACTGATGAGCCAGGGCGCCCGCAGCAGCCCCGCCGCCAGGGCAAACAAGTCCCCGAGCAGCGGCAACCAAGTAAACAGCAGGCAGGGCAGGCCGAAGCGCCGAAAATAATCCTGCGCCCGCTGCATCTGTGCGGGGCTGAAATAAAACCAGGGCCTGTGGGCCAGATGGCGCAGGTAGCGGCCAAGTAGGGTGTTAGTAAGGGCGCCCAGGGTATTGGCAATGCTGGCGGTTGCAACCAATAGCCAAGGATTCTGGCTGCTGTGTAATAGAGGAATGAGCAGCGCTTCGGACGGCAGGGGCAAAATGCTGCCCGCGGCAAAGCTTAAGAGGGCAAGGTAAAGGTACTCCATCAAACCCTCGGGCCTTTAATTTTGGGGGGTGTTGTGGTATAAAGCGCGCCCTGCCAATTCGGCAGGTCATCCATTATGTCACACACATTCCGTCACACGCGTTCTGGGTGCCCCTTGCGGGTTGAACGGTGGGGTCTGTGGAGGCTTAACCCAATACATTTAAGGTACTTTTATCATGCCAACCGTTTCTATGCGTGAGATGCTCCAAGCGGGCGTTCACTTCGGTCACCAAACTCGCTACTGGAACCCAAAGATGGGTAAATTCATCTTCGGTGCGCGCAGCAAAATCCACATCATCAACCTTGAGCAAACTGTGCCCGCCTTTAACAGCGCCTTAGAGACTGTTAAACAAATGGCCGCGCAGAAGAAAAAAATCCTCTTTGTCGGCACCAAGCGCGCCGCACAAAAAACCATCGCAGAACAAGCCCGCCGCGCCGGTATGCCGTTTGTTAGCCAGCGCTGGTTAGGTGGCATGCTCACCAACTACAAAACCATCCGCGCCTCTATCCGCCGCCTGCGCGATTTAGAAACTCAAAGCAAAGACGGCACCTTCGAAAAACTGACCAAAAAAGAAGCTTTAATGCGCACCCGCGACATGCAGAAGCTGGAGTCATCCATCGGTGGTATTAAAGATATGGGCGGCCTGCCCGATGCTTTGTTCGTTATCGACGTTGATCACGAGCGCATCGCTGTGCAAGAAGCCAACAAACTGGGTATTAAAGTAATTGGTATCGTGGATACCAACAGCAACCCAGACGGCATCGACATCATTATCCCCGGCAACGACGACGCCATTCGCGCCATCAAATTGTACGTAGCGGCCATGGCCGATGCCTGCATCGAGGGTTCTGCCGGTAAGAATGAATTTGTTGAAGTCACTGACGAATCAGCCGATCAAGCCTAATCCGCCCGCACTTGGCAAATAGGCAGTACGAAAAAGGGGGCATGCCCCCTTTTTGTTACGAGTAGTTTGTTACGACTAAAGCCTTTTAGAAAAGGCACGGCGATCAATTAAGCGATTTATTAGAGGAAAGAAATTATGAGTATTTCAACCAATGTGGTTAAAGAGCTGCGTGAGCGCACCGGCCTTGGCATGATGGAATGTAAAAAGGCTTTAGAAGCCAGCGGTGGCGATATTGAATTAGCTATCGAAAACCTGCGTAAAGTTAGCGGATTAAAAGCCGCGAAAAAAGCTGGCCGCACTGCAGCTGAAGGCATTGTGGCTATTAAAGTCGCCGCCGATAACAGCAGCGGTTTGGTGTTGGAAGTAAACAGCGAAACTGACTTCGTAGCTCGCGATGAAAACTTCCTGAATTTTGCCAACAGCGTTTTAACTAAAGCCTTTGAAGGCAAACAAACTGATATCGCAGCCTTAATGGATGGTGATTTAGAAGCCGCTCGCCAAGCCTTGGTGCAAAAAGTGGGTGAGAATATTTCCGTGCGCCGCGCCACTATTGTTGGCAGCGCAGGAGCCGTAGTAGGCGCCTATGTACACAGCAATAACCGCATTGCTGTACTGGTGGAATTGGCTGGCGGCAGCGCCGAATTGGCCAAAGATGTTGCTATGCACGTAGCCGCGTCTAGCCCGCAAGTGGTTAATCCAGATGATATGGCCGCTGAGATAATTGAAAAAGAAAAAGAAATTATCCGCGCACAACCGGATATGGCCGGTAAGCCTGCTGAAATCGTTGAAAAAATGATGGGCGGTCGCATCAGCAAATTCTTAAAAGAAGTCAGCCTGGTTGAACAGCCCTTCGTTAAAGATCCAGAAGTCACCGTGGGCAACCTGGTGAAAAAAGCCGGTGCCAAGGTTGTGCGTTTCGTGCGTTTTGAAGTGGGTGAGGGCATTGAAAAAGAAACCACCGACTTCGCCGCCGAAGTGGCAGCGCAAGTTCAGGCTTCCAAGGGTTAATCAACCATTGAGAGCCAACTAAAAAAGGCGGGTTGTTCCCGCCTTTTTATTATTAAGGTTTTAAGGGTTAAACATTTTGCGCAAGCTGCTGGCCGCTGCGGCATTTTGCGCAAAATGTTCGACACAACAAGGGGAATTTTCCATGGCCACTATGCGTGATCGCAAATACAAACGTATTTTGTTAAAACTCAGCGGCGAGCAATTAATGGGTGATGAAGGGTTCGGTATTGACCCGAAAGTGCTCAATAAAATGGCTTTGGAAATTGGCCAGCTGGTGGGCATAGGTGTACAGGTGGGTTTAGTGGTGGGCGGCGGCAATTTATTTCGCGGCGCGGCGCTGAACAAAGCCGGCCTTGATCGCGTTACCGGCGATCACATGGGGATGCTGGCTACGGTAATGAATTCCCTCGCCCTGCGCGATGCCTTGGAGCGCTCGAATATTGCCTGTACTGTAATGTCGGCCATTCCCATGAGCGGTGTGGTGGAGCACTACGATCGCCGCCGCGCTATTCGCTTGCTGGAAAATGGCGAAGTGGTTATTTTCTCCGCCGGTACCGGCAATCCATTTTTTACCACCGATTCTGCCGCCTGCTTGCGCGGCATCGAAGTGGAAGCGGAAATTGTCTTGAAGGCCACTAAGGTGGATGGCGTGTATACCGCCAACCCGATGAAAGACCCAACGGCGACCCGCTACGAGCGTCTCAGTTATGATCAAGCCCTAGCCGAGCGCTTAGGGGTGATGGATTTAACCGCTATTTGTTTGTGCCAAGAACATAAAATGCCGGTGCGGGTTTTTAAGATGGATAAAGTCGGTGCTCTGCTGAATATAGTGGTGGGGCAGGATGAAGGTACATTAATTGAAGAGGCCTAATGTATGATTAGTGAAATTAAAAAAGACGCCGCCGAGCGCATGAAAAAAACCGTCGAAGGCTTAACTGTCACCTTCAATAAAATCCGCACCGGCCGCGCTCATCCCAGCCTGCTCGATACGGTTTATGTCTCCTATTACGGCAGCGAAATGCCCTTATCCCAAGTGGCGAATATTTCGGTATTGGATGCGCGCACGCTCTCCATTAGCCCCTGGGAAAAAGCCATGGTGCCGGCCATTGAAAAAGCTATTTTAAAATCGGATTTGGGCCTTAACCCATCCACCATGGGCGAATTAATCCGCCTGCCCATGCCAGCGCTGACCCAAGAAACCCGCAAGGGTTATATCAAACAGGCCAAGGGCGAAGCGGAGGCGGCCAAGGTGGCCATCCGCAATATTCGCCGCGATGCCAACGGCAGCTTTAAGGATCTATTAAAAGATAAAGCCATCAGCGAAGACGATGAGCGCCGCGCCGAGGAAGAAATTCAAAAACTCACCGATAAATATGTAGCGGAAGTGGACGCAACCCTGGCGGTGAAAGAAAAAGAATTAATGGAAATTTAATTAGGCCCCAAGCCTTTTGCCGAGCTACTGGCGGCAAAAGGCTTTTTGTTTTTTAGGGCCGCACCGTGCGCGTGCCCATAGTTGGAGTGACGCTCAAGCGCCAGCGGGCGAAGGTTTTTGCCGTTGCGCGGGGTTAAAAAGTACCAGAAGGCAGGTAATCATTGAGTCGTGAAGGGTTAAATCATATTGCCATCATCATGGATGGCAATAACCGCTGGGCCAAGCGCGAAGGGCGGCAGGGTATCGCCGGTCATAAAGCGGGGGTTGAGCGTATCCGCGATGTGCTGGCGGCCGCTCGTAAGCGGGGCGTAAGCACCCTGACGCTATTTGCCTTTAGCTCGGAAAACTGGCGCCGTCCGCCGGTGGAAGTGGACGCCCTGATGGGGCTATTTTTTACCTATCTGAAAAAAGAGGCCCGCGAGCTTAAGGACGAGGGCGTGAATTTGCGGGTGATCGGCAATCGGGCGCGCTTTAACAAAACCCTTTTGGGCGCTATCGAAGAGGCTGAAGCCATCGCCTCCGGCGGCCAAGACACCCTGGTCATCGCCGCCGATTACGGCGGCCGTTGGGATATAGCCCAGGCCGCTAACAAGGCCATCGCAGCTATGGGCTGGGGGGAGATTCCCAATAGCGATCTGAGCGAGGAGATACTCGATCGGTACATGTCCACCGCCGCCCTGCCGCCTTTGGATCTGCTTATTCGCACCGGCGGCGAGTTCCGCATCAGCAATTTTTTACTCTGGCAGGCAGCTTATGCGGAGTTGTATTTTTCCCCGCTGTTGTGGCCTGAGTTTGACGGCGCCGCCTTAAATGCCGCCGTTGATGATTTTCATCAGCGCCAGCGCCGCTATGGCTATACCTCAGAGCAAATCGAAGCCATGAGTAAGGCAGGCCCCAGTGCTTAAGCAGCGAGTGGTGACGGCTTTGGTGCTCAGCGCCGTGCTTTTGGGGGTTTTGCTCGCGGCCCCCATTGGAGTTTTTAATGCCTGTATGGCGCTGGTGTGTGCCCTCGCCGCCTGGGAGTGGGCCGCCTTAGCCCTGTTGCCCGCCTGGGCGCGGGGGCTGTTTGTAGGGGCTATTCTTGCCGCCGCCTGGTTTATTTTTACCCACGCCCCGCAAAGCCTTGCCCTGGCGTGGAGCTGTGCCCTGGGGGTGTGGGTGCTGGCCTTATTTTGGGTGAGCCGATATCCGCGCCTCACCAACCTGTGGGCCAACAAACCCGTGCGCAGCTTAATTGGCCTGGGCGCACTCTTGCCCACCCTGTTGGCCTTTTGGTATCTGCGCCAGCAGGAGCAGGGCATAGGTTGGGTGGTCTTGTTGCTGTGCGTGGTGGCCACCGCCGATAGCGGCGCCTATTTTACCGGCCGGGCCTTTGGCAAACATAAGCTCGCCCCCAGCGTGTCGCCGGGTAAATCCTGGGAGGGTGTGCTGGGCGGCTGGGCGGGGGCGCTGTTACTGGCGGCAGGCTTATCCCTGTTTAGCCCCTCGCTGAGTTTTCTTACCTGCCTAATTCTGGTGATGCCTGCGGCGATGATTTCGGTGCTGGGTGATTTGCTGGAAAGCATGTTAAAGCGGGAGGCGGGGGTTAAGGATTCCGGTTCTCTGCTGCCGGGGCACGGCGGCTTTTTAGATCGCATCGACGGCCTTACCGCTGCGGCGCCGGTATTTGCCTTAAGTTATGTGTTGGTGCTCGGCTCGTGACGCTACTAGATGACACCTTAGGGCGCCCGCAGCGGGTGACAGTGCTGGGCTCCACCGGCTCCATCGGGGTGAATACCCTGGATGTGCTCAGCCAGCATCCTGAGCGCTTTGAAGTCTTCGCACTCACCGCCCATCAGCAAATCGACAAATTGATTGAGCAGTGCCTGCGCTTTACGCCCCGTGTGGCGGTGGTGCCGAGCGCTGATGCGGCCCAGAAGCTGCAGGCGGCGTTGCGTCAAGCCGACTGCCCCACCCAGGTGTTGCAGGGAGAGGCGGGGCTGTGTGCGGTGGCATCAGATGCCGCCGTGGATACAGTGGTGGCCGCCATAGTGGGCGCCGCCGGGCTTAGGCCCACCATGGCGGCGGTAAATGGGGGCAAACGGCTGCTGTTGGCGAACAAAGAAGCCCTTGTCATGGCCGGAGGGCTCTTTATGCAGGCGGCTGAGCGCTCTGGTGCGCAGGTGCTGCCGGTGGACTCCGAGCACAACGCCATCTTTCAGTGCCTGCCGTACCCCCTCAATAGTCTTCAGCAAGCCGGAGTAAAGCGCATTGTGCTCACCGGCTCAGGCGGGCCGTTTCGCCTCTTGCCACTAGAGCAGTTGCCCTTTGTCAGCCCCGAGCAGGCCTGCAAACACCCCAACTGGGCGATGGGGCGCAAAATTTCCGTGGATTCGGCCAGCATGATGAACAAGGGCCTGGAGTTTATTGAAGCCTGTTGGCTGTTCAGCGCCCGCCCCAGTGAAATCGATGTGCTGCTGCACCCGCAAAGCATTATCCACTCCATGGTGGAGTACCAGGACGGCTCGGTGCTGGCGCAGATGGGGCAGCCGGATATGCGCACACCCATCGCCCATTGTTTGGCCTGGCCCCAGCGCATAGCGTCTGGTGTTGCCGGGCTGGATTTTCTCAGCCTCGGCGCCCTGGAATTTGCCGCCCCCTGCGAGCAGCGCTACCCGGCCCTCAGCCTTGCTAAGGCGGCCATGGGCGCAGGTGGTTTGGCGCCTGCAGCGCTCAATGCTGCCAATGAAATTGCCGTAGAAGCCTTTTTGGGCGGCCAAATCAATTTTGTACAAATCGCCCAGTTAGTGGATGCCGTGATGCAATCCTGGCGCAATAGTGAACCCGGCGCCCTAGAGGAAGTCTATGCCGCCGACCTGAGCGCCCGCGACGCGGCCCTTCGGCATCTATCCAAGATAAGGCAGTAACCCTTGATGGCGCTATTCGATTTTCTCTACACCCTGAGCATGTTCGTCCTAGTGCTGATTGTGCTGGTGGGCGTGCATGAATACGGTCACTTTCAAGTGGCGCGCCTGTGCGGGGTGCGGGTGTTGCGTTTTTCCATCGGCATGGGCAAGCCCTTTTTCAGCTTCTACGATAAACAGGGCACGGAGTTTTGCCTGGCACCTATTCCCCTCGGCGGCTATGTCAAAATGTTGGACGAGGCCGAAGGCCCGGTGGCCGCGAGCGAGCGGCATTTAAGCTACAGCCAAAAAAGTCCCTGGGCGCGCATCGCAATCCTGGCTGCTGGCCCCATGGCGAATCTGTTGCTGGCGATGGTTGTGTTCGCGTTTTTAGGCATTCGCGGCATCCAGTCCCTCGCCCCGGAGATCTTCGAGGTAAAACCCCAGTCGGTGGCAGCTGCAGCTGGCCTTAAGGTCGGTGAGGAAATCATCGCCGTTGACGGCGTGCCAACCACTACGCAAGAGGCGGTGTTTGAGCAGTTGTTGCGGCGCTTAGGTGAGAGCGGGACTCTGAGCCTCACCGCGCGCACCACAGACAATAGCGAACACACCTACACCATTCCCCTGCGCGATTGGCTGCAGGGCACCCATGAGCCGGATCCCTTCGAGGACTTAGGCTTTGAGCTGTACCGGCGGCAGATTCTGCCTGTGGTCGGTCAGGTTGTCGCCCATGGCGCCGCCGAGCGGGCAGGCCTTAAGGCCGAAGATAAGCTGATCAGCTTAGATGGCACCGCCATTGAGTCCTGGCAGCAGTGGGTGAGCCTTATCAAACAGAGCGCCAATAAGCCTCTAACAGTCCGTATTGAGCGCGATGGGTTGCTACAGGATTTGGTAGTCACCCCGGATGGCGAACAACAGCAAGGCCAGGTGATCGGCCGCATCGGCGTCTATCCAAAACTTGCCCCTATCCCCGAGCGCTTAAAACGCCTGCGAACCTTTTCGGTGGGCGAGGCGATTGTGTATGGCTTTGAAAAAAGCTTCAGCCAGGCAAGCCTGGTGCTGCTATCCATCAAGAAGCTCGTCGTGGGGGAAATATCCACGAAAAACTTGAGCGGCCCGATAGGCATTGCTAAAGTGGCGGGCGATTCCGCCCGGGCCGGATTTATCTATTATCTCGGCTTTTTGGCGCAATTGAGTGTGTATTTGGCTGTGCTGAATCTATTGCCCATCCCCGTGTTAGATGGGGGGCACATAGTGTATTGCCT
Source organism: Cellvibrionaceae bacterium (assembly GCA_035338675.1). Lineage (GTDB taxonomy): Bacteria > Pseudomonadota > Gammaproteobacteria > Pseudomonadales > Cellvibrionaceae > CAMCXE01. The sequence continues at coordinate 3,287 of DAOQGS010000051.1, read as the reverse complement.
GCTGGAAGCGGCAAAGGGGTCACCGGTATCCGAAAAGCTTAAGCTCTACAGTGCTCAAATTGGACTGGCTCTATTGGGCTGCGTGATGATAGTCGCGTTTTATAACGACATCCTGCGGCTGTAACTCCCATGCGTTAAATCCTCATTAATTATCCGCGCCAACGCACATCAGCCGCCCGATAACGGGGCTGTCAAACAAAAACATTAACAAAGATTTTTACCTCTGTGAAATCCAAAACCTCCTTTAAATGCGGCTTCGTCATTTTGTCCTTGGCCGCTGCACTTCCTTCTTTTGCCTGGGCCGAAAGTTTTCGGATTAGCGATATTCGCGTTGAGGGACTGCAGCGCGTGTCCGCAAGCCCGGTGTTCGCCGCCATGCCGTTGCAAGTGGGGGATACCGCCGATGAAGACTCCATTAATGCAGCGATTAGCTCGTTATTTGCCACTGGATTTTTCTCGGATATTCAGGTGTTACATGAAGGTGGTGTGCTAATTGTTGCGGTTAAAGAGCGCCCGGCCATCAGCGAAGTGAAGCTCGATGGCAACAAAGCCATTAAAACTGAACAATTAAATAAAGTGCTCAAAGATCAAGGGATTGCCGTAGGGCAAATCTTTCAAAAAGATACCCTGGATGGGTTGGTGCACGAATTAGAGCGCCAGTATGTAGCCCAGGGTCGCTACGGCGCCAAGGTGGAGGCTAAGGTTGTTGAACAGCCGAACAACCAAATCAAATTGGATATTAAAATCGACGAGAGCAAAGTTTCCGGCATTGTTAATATTCAGTTTGTCGGCAATAACACCTTCGACGATAAAACCCTAAAAAACCTTTTTGACTTAAAAGAAAAAGGCTGGTTTTCCTTTTTAAGTGGCAATAATCACTACGCCAAAGAAAAGTTTAAAGGCGATATTGAAAAGTTAGAATCTTATTACCTCGATCGCGGCTACCTGGATTTCAAAGTGGTCTCGTCGCAGGTGGCCCTAAGCCCGGACAAAAAAAGCGTTTTTATTACCCTTAATCTTCACGAAGGCGATATTTATAAGGTCAACAAGGTTTCCCTCGCAGGCGACCCGATCCTGCCGGAAGAGTCCATCAAAATGGTTCTGTTGTTGGCCAAGGGCGATACCTTTTCGCAGAATTTAATGACCACAACCTCAGAATACATAACCACTTTACTGGGTAATGCAGGTTATACCAACGCCAAAGTTGAAGGCATTCCGCAGCGCAACGAAGAAAATAAAACCGTCGATATCGATTTTTTTATTAACCCAGGGCAGCGCGTATATGTGCGCCGCGTTAATTTTAAAGGTAACACCCGCACCACCGATGAAGTATTGCGGCGAGAAATGCGCCAAATGGAATCTGCCTCAGCCATTAAAGCAAAAATTGAACAGGGCAAGGTGCGTTTAGAGCGGTTGGGGTTTTTTAAATCGGTAGAGGTGGAAAATAAAGAAGTGCCAGGCTCTGCCGACTTGGTAGATGTTGAATATAAAGTTGAAGAACAACCCTCCGGCTCTATTAACGGCAGTATCGGTTATGGGCAGGGCACGGGCGCTATTTTCCAAGCCGGTTTAGAAGAGAAAAACTGGTTAGGTACAGGCAAAGAAGTGGGTGTTGCGGTCAGCTACAACAAGTACGTGACGCAGTACAGTATTAATTACAACGACCCCTATTTCACGCCCGATGGTGTCAGCCGCGGTATTTCCCTGTATTACAGCAAGCGCGATTACGGCTACTCCAACGTCGCCGATTACACCACCAATAATTACGGCTTAAGCGTCAACTTCGGTTACCCCATTTCCGAAATTCAACGGGTTAATTTCGGTATGGGCTTTGACCACACCGAAGTGAAATTGCAGGGCTATGCCGGGCAGGAAATAATTCGTTCACCCGGCGAGGTGGACTTAACTCAATCTGCCTTCACTTATATTAATAGCAGTAATTTATACAAACTTGCGGATAAGGATCCTGATGGAGATGGTTTATATGAGGACATTTCTTACGTGGATGGCTTGGTGGCGCCGCAGAATTTGCGCATTTCAGAGCCTGGTTTTATCGACTTGTACGGCGATGTATACAATTCTTTAAATGTCAGCGCCAGTTGGCTGCGCAGCACATTAAACCGCGGCATTTTAGCCACGCGAGGCAACCAAGAGTCCCTAACTCTAAAGGTCGGCTTACCCTCGACGGATCTGCAGTACTATAAATTGGAGTTTAATGGCCAATACTTCCAGCCTTTGACAGAAAACCTGACGCTGCGATTTAAGACTGATTTAGGGTTTGGGGATGGCTACGGCGATATGGACCGCTATCCGTTTTTTAATAATTTCTTTGCCGGTGGTTTTGGTTCTGTGCGCGGCTTTCGTCGCTACACCCTGGGGCCGCAGTCCTCGCCAAGTCTCAGTTATGCTCGCCAGGGCACAACCTTTGTTGCCGATGAAGGCAATGCGGGGCTGAAGACTGTGGGCTCTTCGTTTGTTATGTGTGACGATGTCACCCTAACCAATTGTGGATTTGACGGCGAAGTTGGCAAGCTCGCCACGAACGCCCAAGACACAGGTGGTACGCGCGCCTATGGTGGCAACGTGTTAGTGGAATTTGGCGCTGAGTTATTATTCCCCTTGCCCTTTATCGAAGACCAGCGCTCATTTCAAACCGTTTTATTCGTCGATGCCGGTAACGTGTTTGATACCCATTGCGGTGAGTTGCAAGAAAATTGCTCCAACGTAGATTTAAGTCGTTTGAGTTCGTCTTACGGCTTGGGGCTTAGTTGGTTGTCCGGTTTCGGCCCTTTGACATTTAGTATCTCAAGGCCTATCCACAAAAACGAAACAGATCGCACCGAGGTGTTCCAGTTCTCCTTGGGCGCGGGTTTTTAATTTTTTATTTATTTTTTGGGAGTTTTTTATGCGTTTTACAAAAATTATTTCTTTGGCTGCTTTATTGTTGGCTGCCCCTTATGCCCTGGCGGGCAAGGTGGCTGTGCTCAATATTGAAAGCGCAGTGTTGCAAACGGAAGCGGCCAAAAAAGCTGAGAAAGCGCTGCAAGCGCGCGCCGATTACGCAGCCTTGGTTGCCAAAGCGGAATCTTTAAAAGCGGAATTTGAAAATCTGGCTAAAGAAGAAAAAACCAAAGGCGAAACCTGGCCTGCGGATAAAAAACAAGAGACCAAAAAGAAATTAAAGTCCCTCAATGATGACTACCAAGAAGCCGTGAAGAAAATTCAAGGCGAGCAACAAAAAGTCGTGATGGGCATCATGCAAGAGATGCAACCTAAAATGAAGGCGG